>DATJTX010000032.1 GCA_035502855.1 Candidatus Baltobacteraceae bacterium | reverse complement strand
CGCGCAAGCGCGCGCTCCCGTCGTTCCCCACGCTGGTGGGGCTGATCTCGGCCGATGCCGATGCCGCGGAAGATTTTCGCACCATCCTTCGCCGCATCGCACCGTACGTCGACGTGCGATTCTTCCGCAGCAAGGTGCAAGGTTTCGGCGCGGAGCTGGAGGTCGCCGATGCAATCGAGCGAGCCGAACGCGCGCGCGTCGACCTCGTGGTCGTCACGCGAGGCGGCGGATCGTTTGAAGACATGCAGCCGTTCAATACGGAAGTCGCGGCTCGTGCAATTTGGCGAGCAGGGATACCGGTGGTGACGGCGCTCGGCCATACCCGCAATCGCAACATCGCCGACCTCGTCGCCGACCTTGCTGTCGAGACGCCCACGCAAGCCGCGCATGCCGTGGCGCGTTCTTGGATCGAAGCGGTCGGCCGACTTCGTGAACTCGAAGGGCAGCTCGACGAACGCATCCGGCGCCATCTCTTGCGCGCCGTGCAGCGGCGGGATTTAGCGGCGCAGCGACTGATCAACGCGCTCTCGCACCCGATTGCGAAACAGCGCGATCGTCTCGCGAACCGGGAGCGGCGTCTGGGCGCGCAGTCGCCGTTCGCGCGCCTGAGCACGCTGGCTCGACGGCTTACCGAGGGGCGCACGCGTCTGCCGGCAGCGGCATCACGCGTGCTCGCGGCGGCTTCCCACCGGTTGCAACTCGCCGTCGCCAACCTGAACGGGCGCAATCCCGAGCTCGCACTGGCACAAGGCTTCGCGATGATCACGCTGGACGGCAAGTTGGTTCGCGACGCGGCCGGCGTTCCCGCCGGTGCGCTCATCGAAGCAAAAGTGCAGCGCGGAGGGTTGCTCGCGCGTGTAGAAGGTCATCTCGATGAGTGATAAGCAGCCCGACAACTTTGAGGCCAGACTCGCGCGTCTCGAGGAGATCGTCAAGCAGCTCGAAAGCGGCGAACCATCGCTCGACGACGCGGTGAAGTTGTTCAAGGAAGGGAAGCTGCTCGCCGCGGAATGCGAGGGGCTGCTCAAGAACGCGCAAGAGCAGATCGACGCCGCGATGGGTGATGCGAAGACTTGACGAGGCCGTAGCCGAGCATGCGGGCATCTCGCGCTCGCAGGCCCGTAGTCTCATCATGGAAGGGCGCGTGCGCGTGGGTGGCGAGCCTGCGGCGAAAGCGGGCCAACGGGTGGACGAACGCGCGCAGATCACGGTGGAGGCGCCGCGGCGTTTCGTCAGCCGGGGCGGCGAGAAGCTCGAAGCGGCGCTCGACGCGTTCGGCATCGACGTTCGCGGGCTGCGCGCGCTCGACGTCGGCGCCTCGACCGGCGGTTTCACGGACTGCTTGTTGCAACGCGGGGCGTTGGGCGTAACGGCGGTCGACGTCGGCTACGGGCAACTCGACTGGCGGCTGCGCAACGATCCGCGTGTCAACGTGCTCGAACGCACCAACTTCCGGCATCTTCCCGATGACGCATTCGATGCGCCGTTCGACGTCATCACGGTCGATGCGTCGTTCATCTCGCTGCGAACGATACTCATCCGCTGCATCGGCTATCTCGCGCCGGGCGGACGGATCGTTGCGCTGGTCAAACCCCAGTTCGAGGCCGGGCGGGCACGCCTGGGGAGCGGTGGCGTGGTCCGCGATCCGGCCGTGCACGGGGCCGTGCTTCGCGAGGTATGCGATGCGGCCGGGGCGCTCGGCGTCCCCGTTGCGGCACTGGTTGCGTCGCCGCTACGCGGACCCGCCGGGAATCGCGAGTTCCTCGTCGAGCTGCGACGCGACGCCGTCGCGATCGGCGACGAGCGGATCGACCAGGTCGTCGGCGAAGGCCAGAGTGACCGGTGATGAACAAGCTTGCGATCGGCCAGCGAATCATTGCGCTCTACGTGGACGTCGCGCGTGATTCGGCGCGTGCGCTCGCCGCTCGAATTGCCGCCGGCTTTCGCTCGCGCGGCTATCAGGTTGCGACCTGGAAGGGTCAGCAAGCCGTCGCGGATCTGGCGAGTAACGGTGTGCGCGCAGAGGACGCAGCGCTCTTCATCACCGTGGGCGGCGATGGAACGCTCCTTCGCGCCGCGCGGCTTGCGACCGAGATCGGCAGCGTGCCGTTGCTGGGCGTCAACACCGGGCGGCTGGGCTTTCTCACCGAGCTGGACGACGGCGATCCGCGCATCGCGCAGCTGCCGCAGCTCGTCGACGAGGGGCTTTTGATCGACGAGCGGGCTGCGCTCGAGGCGGAGTACGCGAATCGCAAGTACTTCGCCCTCAACGACGTCGTCGTCGTCAAGGGCGAGGTTTCGCGTATCGTCCCGTTCGATTTGACGCTCGACAACGAGCATATCGCGGAGATTCCCGCCGACGGCATTTGCATTGCGACCGCGACCGGCTCGACGGCGTACTTCCTTTCCGCCGGCGGGTCGATCATCTCACCGCGCGTCGATGCCTTCGGCATCGTACCGCTACTGCCGCATACGCTCTTCTCGCGTCCGCTCATCGTGCCGGCAAGCTCGGAGATCGGCGTCGGCAGCGACTCCGAGGCCGCCCATGCGCATCTCGAATGCGATGGTGACGTGCTGGCGGACGTCGAGCCCAACTCGATCGTCCACGTGCGCCGCTACCCGAAGGTCGTCCGCTTCGCACGTCTCTCACCGTTGCGGTTCTTCGAACGTCTGACCGACAAGATGCGCTGGGGTGTTTCCATCAAGGCCGTAACGCGGTAAGGTCAGCCTGACATGCTAACGCGGCTGGAGATCGAGAACTACGGCTTGATCGCCCGCGGCGCGATCGAGTTCAGTTCCGGTGCGACGATCTTCACCGGCGAGACGGGATCGGGCAAAACGATGATCCTGGGCGCCCTCGACTTCGTGCTCGGCGAGCGTGCGAGCTCCGACGTCGTGCGCCGTGGTGCCGGACGCGCCACGGTAACGCTGACGTTCGAGCCCGGCAGTCAGCTGCGCGCGCGCCTGACCGACGACGGCTATCCACTCGACCCCGGTGAGGACGCAACGATCGTGCGCGAGATGAGCGACGCCGGAAAGTCGAGCGTGCGCATCGGCGGGCGTATCGCGACCGCAAGCTACGTCCGCGAGATTCGCGCTCACATTGCCGAGATGGTGGGACAGCACGAAGCCCAGCACTTGCTTGCGCCGGCGTATCAACTGGAGCTGCTCGATCGTTTTGGAGGCGCCAAGGCGATTGCCGCGCGCGATGCCGTGGAAGCGGCGCGAAGACGCGCCGAGGCGTGCGCGCAGGAGCTCCGGGCGTTGCACGGTGACGAGCGCCGGGCGCAGGAACGGTACGAAGACGCGCGTTTTGCGCTGGAAGAGATCGAAGGCCTAGCGCCCCAAGCCGGCGAGGACGAGCGATTGAGCGTCCGCCGACGGTATCTGGAGAACGTCGAGCGCATCGCACACGCCTTGCGCACGGCTCATGAAGCGCTCGGCGGTGACGACGGCAGCGCGGCCGATGCGCTCGGCATGGCGAGCAGCGCGCTTGCCGGCATCGCCGACATCTCGAGTGATTTGCAGGCAATGGCCGACGCCGCGGCCGCCCTTCAAAGCGAAACGAGTGAGCTCGCGACGCGTCTCGCGCGCGCGCTCGAGGCGACGGAGTTCGATCCCTCAGAGCTCGAAACGATCAACGCGAGGCTCGACGTGCTCGACCGCCTCAAACGCAAGTACGGGGGAACGATCGAAGCGGTCTGCGCAACGGCGGCGGCGTCGCGCGCCGTGGTCGAGACGTTTGATTCTCGCGACGAACGCCTCGCGCACCTCACGGCTGCGTCGCGCGAGGCAGAAGCGGAACTGGCCGCGGGCGAGGCGCGTCTGCGTACGGTTCGCGAGGAGGCGGCCGCGCGCCTGAAAAGCGCCGTCACCAAAGAGTTTTCCGCGCTTGCGCTCGGCTCGGGACGGTTCGAGGTTTCGTTCGATCCGATCGAGTTCGCGTTTGCGGCAAACAAAGGCGAGCCGCTTCGCCCGCTCGCGCGCCTTGCCTCCGGCGGTGAGCTCTCGCGCGTCTTGCTGGCCCTGGTCGTCGTGCTCGCAGGCGCGCGCGAGCGCACCGCGCTGATCTTCGACGAAATCGATACCGGCATCGGCGGCCAGACGGCGACGGCCGTGGGCGTGCGCATCGGCCGGCTCGCGCAAGAGGGGCAGGTGATCTGCGTCACGCACCTCGCGCAACTCGCGACGTGGTCCGATCGCCACTACGTGCTCGAGAAACAAGAAAAACCGGGTGGCACGACGATCGCCGTACGCGAGATCTCGGACGAGGAAGAACGCGCGGCCGAGCTGGCGCGCATGCTTTCAGGTGAATCGCACGAGGTTGCGCTCGAGCACGCACGCATGTTGCTGCGCGCGCGATGACGATTCCACGCGACCGGGACGACGCCACGGTCGCCGTCGGGCGCAAACGCGTCGCGCTTACCAACCTGGGGAAAGTCTTCTTTCCGGAGATCGGCGCCACGAAGGGCCGGCTGCTGCAATATTACGCCGACGTCGCCGGCGTTTTGCTGCCGCACATTGCCGGCCGTGCCATGGTCATGAAGCGCTACCCCAACGGCGCGGCCGGCGAGTTTTTCTTCATGAAGCGCGTGCCGCAACCGCATCCTCCGTGGCTGAGGACCTGCCCGATCGAACACGGATCGGGCAGCGTCATCGACTTTCCGGTGATCGACGATCCGGCGGCTCTGCTCTGGATGGTCAACCTCGGCTGTATCGACCTCAATCCTTGGTACGCGCGCTGCGACGACGTCGATCGGCCCGACTACGCGCATTTCGATCTGGATCCGGGCGAATCGAGTTTTGCGATGGTGCGCGAGGTGGCGTTGCTCGTCCGCGACGGATTGCAGGCTCTCGGTATGCCGGCCTATGCGAAGACAACGGGCTCGAAGGGCATGCACGTGTACGTCCCGATCGTGCGCGGGCCGACGCAAAAGCAGGTATGGACCTTTGCCAAAGCGTTCGCCGTGGCGCTCTCGCACCACACGCCGGAGCTCACGACGGTCGCCTATCACAAGGATAGACGCCCGAAAGACCGAGTTTTGATCGACTACAATCAAAACCGTTGGGGCGCGACGCTGGCGAGCGTTTATTCGGTTCGGCCGACGCCGCGCGCGACCGTTTCCGCTCCGGTCTCGTGGGACGAAGTCGAGGCGGGGATCGACATCGCCGACTTTCACATCGGTAACATGCCGGCGCGCATCGCAAAGGTCGGCGATTTGTGGAAGCCGCTGGCGGCGAAACGCGGCCGCTTCGATTTGACTCCGCTCGTGGATTAGGACTTTTCTCCTCGTCCGTTACCCTGATCGGCGGAATTCCGGCGCGCGCGAAATTGCTACGCTGACATTCCATGAAGCCGGCGCGACTCGCGGCGTTTTTGCTGGTCACACTTTCCTCGGTCGCGTGCGGCGGAGGCGGCGGCGGCTCGGGCGGCGGCGGCGGTGCAATTCCAACGATCGTGCCGAGCGCCCCCGCTTCCGCGCGGCCGAGCGGGAAGCCATCGTCCACTCCGGCAGGATCACCGACGCCGGTGGGCTCGCCGACGTCACACCCGACGGCCTCGCCGACGGTGCATCCATCTACGTCGCCGACGGCGAATCCGACCGCGACGCCTACGCCGTACACCGACTACGAGCCGCCCGATAAATCGTCCAAGATACGCAGCACCTACGGGCGCGTCGGTCTCGCGCAGATCTTCGACTACTTTCCGAGCACCGGCGCAGAGATGAGCAGCTCGCAGATTGCCTCGGACGCAAGCCGCTACGATCTGGTGTGGGCGTCCTTCTCGCCGCAGGCATGGCAATCGGCCAATCCGCAGGCGCTGATTTCCCGCTATTACATCATCGAAGAAGACAACATCATGGTCTCCGGCCACAACTTGCAATGGTGGCAGCAAAATCATCCCGATTGGATCCTCTACGCCTGCTCGTCGAACGGGACGCCAACCCACGATTACGCCTACGTGCCGAGCGACTCATATGCCGACGTTCCGCTGAATTTTCACGACCCCGACGTCGTGCAGTATCAGGTTCAAAGCCTGATCTCGTATGCGCAGGCCAACGATTACAATGCGCTCGCGCTCGACGAAGTAATCTTCGATGACTTCATGGTCGGGGGGAATCCGGAGTTAGGCCAAACCGAGAACACGGGCGAGTATGCGTGCGGGACGTGGAATGACGACGGAACGTTCAACACCGTCTACTCGGGGCCGAGCGACCCGACATGGACGCAAGACATCTTGAATTGGGTCGCGGACGCCAAGCAAGCAGCGTCGTCCGCGGGTCTTGCCGTGATCGCGAATCATCCGATCGGCAGCACGAGCAGCCAAAACGAACAGGCGCTGATAAGCAACGTCGACGGCGAAGTCGATGAAGACGGCTTCTCGGACTACGGCAACTATCAGTCCTCGTCGCTCGCCTCATTCTTCATGAGCACATACAAGTACATGGAGTGGGTCGAGGCGCAGGGCGTCGCCTTCATCGACATCGATCGCTTCACGCTCAACGGGCAGACCAGCGTCACGAGCGATCAGCTCGAGTACGCGATCGGGACCTATATGATGGGGAACGAAGGCAACGCCGACCTCTTCGCCGCGGCGAACAACGGCTCGACCTACGGATACGGCGTCGAGAACTATCATCAAGAGTACGCGACGGCGCTCGGGCCGCCGTGCAGCGCGATGTACGAGGACAGCGTCAACCAGCAAATCTACTACCGGCGCTTTCAGAACGGCATGGTCGTGGTGAACTCAGGGGGCGACGGAACCGAAAACGCGACGCTGCCGTCGGACCACACCTACACCGATCTCGAAGGGCGTGCGGTAACCAACCCGCTTCCGGTTGCGTCTAACGACGCATGGGTCCTGACGACGCCGGGCGGAAACGGCTGCACGTAGCGCGGGCCTGCGAAGAGATCAGGGGATCTCGTGGATCTTCAAGAGATTGGTGCCACCGGAGCCGACCGGCATGCCGGTGGTGAAGGCGATGAGGTCTTTCGAGCGCACGATGCCCGCTTGGAGCATCCGCTGCTCGGTCATGAAGAGCAACACGTCGAACGAATTGTAGCGCTCGATCAGCAGCGCTTCGGTTCCCCATAGCAGCGCGAGGCGACGCGCGACTTCGGGCGAGGGCGTCAGCGCGATGATGCGCGCGCGCGGGCGGAAGGCGGCAATGTGATGCGCCGTGTTGCCCGTAGTCGTGCCGGTTGCGATGAATTGGACGTAGAGCTCGTCGGCCGCGCGCGTCGCCGCTTCGGCAATCGAGGTCGCAACCGTTGGGCTCATGCCTGCGAGCCGGCGTTCGCGCAGCATCGCATGCGGATAGCTTTTCTCGACTTCGCGTGCGATCTCGGCCATCGTCCTCACCGCCTCGGTCGGATACTGACCGCGCGCGGTCTCGCCGGAAAGCATCACCGCGTCGGTCCCGTCGAGTATCGCATTTGCTACGTCGGCGACTTCGGCACGAGTAGGCTTCGAGCTGAACGTCATCGATTCGAGCATTTGTGTCGCCGTGATCACGGGTTTGCTCGCCCGGTTGCACTTGGCGATGATCGCCTTTTGCACGAGCGGAACCTGTTCGAGTGGAATCTCGATGCCGAGGTCGCCGCGCGCGACCATGACGCCGTCGGCGGTGTCGACGATATTGTCGAGATCCTCGAGCGCTTCGTGTTTTTCGATCTTTGCGATTACCGGGATGTCGTGCCCGCGTTCGGCCATGAACGACTTCACGCGAACGATGTCGTCGGCTGACCGAACGAACGAGACCGCAACGTAGTCCACCTGCTGTTCGAGCCCGAAGGCGAGGAACTCGAAGTCGCGGTCGGTGACCGACGGGATGTTGAGCGAACCGTCGGGATAGTTGATTCCTTGCGTCGAGCGGAGATCTCCGCCGTACTCGACCGTGGTCTCGATTTCGGTCGCGGTCTTGCCCGTGATGCGTAGCGTGATCTGGCCGTCTTGCAGATAGATGCGGTTTCCGACCGCGACGTCATTGGGCAGATCCTTGTACTGCACGCTGATGCGCGCCGAATCGCCCGGCACGTCGTCGGTCGTCAATACGAACGGCGACCCGCTTTCCAACCGCACGCTTGCAAGGTCGTCGCGCAGCTTTCCAGTGCGCACCTTTGGTCCTGGGAGATCCTGCAAAATCGCGATGTGGATATCGAGTTCCTTTGCGATATCGCGCACGATCGCGATGACCTCGGCGTGATCTTGTGGTGTTCCGTGAGAGAAGTTCAATCGTGCGACGTTGGTACCCGAAGCGAAGAGCGAACGCATCACGTTCCGCTCGCGCGACGCCGGTCCGATGGTCGCCACGATTTTGGTGCGCTTTTGCAAGAGTTGTTCCATGAAAGCGACGACATGCGCGCCGCCGCTTGCAGGCTCCTGCGCTTGGTTAAGCGCATATTGTCGGCGCATGCTCAAGCGCGATCCGCTCGACCCTCGACGACGCGAGCGACTCACGGGGAGCTACCTCTTATCCCTGATTCTGCATGCGATCATGGCTGCGTTGGTCTTTACGCTTGCAACGAGTTCTTCTCAGGAAGGCGCGAGCGAATCGGTCGCCGGCGGAACGGTCGTGACGCTCGAGCAACGCGCGCCGGTCGTCGCGGTCGCAGCGGTGCCCGCGCAACAAGCGGCGCCGATCCCGCACGTTCCGCACGTCGCTCCCGTCGTTCATCACGCGCCGCTCGTCGAAGCGAAGACGCGACCGATTCCGCCGCAGCATCAAGAGCTCTCGACCTTCGCGCCCAGTGCGCCGCCGAACCCGACGCCGCTCCCGCAAGCCTCCCTGCAGCCCAACGTGCAACCGACGACGCCGGTCTACGAAGTCAATCCCTCGACGGGGCTGCCGACGGTTCCGACGTCGGTCCCCTCTGCGCCGCTCGAACAGGTTGCAATCCGGCCGCCACCCACCGCGGCGCCGACGCCGGTGCCGTCGGTCGCGCCGACGGCAAAGCCGACGCCGCGTCCGCCGGCGCCGACTGCCGCGCCGACCGCGAAGCCCGCGACGCCGAAGCCGCTCCCCAGCGTCAGACCGACGGCCTTGCCGACGACGGCGACGGTCGTCGCAAACGCCAGCACCGTGCCGAGCGCATCACCCAAGCCGGCCGGCCGCCCGAGCAACGCTCCGGCGGCGAATCCCGGCGTGCCGAGCCCGAGCCCGACGCAAGGGGCGAAGCTCGCCACGACGGCGGGCGCTGCGCCCTCACCGGGACCCAAGAGCGAACAATCGCCCGGCCCGAAGCCGGGCGCAGGCGGCAGCGTCAAGGGTGCACCCGCGCCGGTGCGCGTCCCACCGACGCCCAAACCGCAGCCGGCACAGATCGCCGGCGCCGGGAGCGCGGGCCCCGGCGCCGACATCAACGCCAAGCTGCGCGGGCTCTTGCCGCACAACGCCGTCACCTACTCGCAAACCGAACATGCCTACGACGTAGCGGTCAATCAGTCGATGGATCCGACGCCGCCGCCGTCGGTGCTCGCGCGAACGAAGTTCCTCTACGAAGAGCGCGGTTCAGGGAGTGACGCGCGGATCAAGATGTGGGTGACCGGCACGCGACGTGTCGGTCCGGCGCTGATGTGCAGCGGCTGGCTGGTACGCTATCCGCAAGCCTCGCAACCCGCGTTTCGGGAAGGGACGATGACGCATCCGGTCTCGGGCGGCATCGAGATCAGCACGAACGTGGGCGGGAGCGCTGCCGGCGGCGTGCTTGCGCCGATCGTCGAGCAACGGGCGGAAGTGGAATGTACCGCGCGCGCTCTGGTCCCGTTTGCGGCGTCCTCACCGTCGCCGTAGCTGGGCGTATTCCCGCTTGTTGAGCGACTTTTCCGGGACTAGAATGAAGGTGCATCATCTCGATGCGCAAGCTTGACCTCAAAGGGAGGGCGGCTCTTGGAGCTGCAAAGTCCACCGGGCCATATGGCCGGCGAACACGCGCACTCGTAAAGGCGCAAACGCGCCACGCAAGCTGGACGTTGCCGGCTATCAGCGCAAAGTTCGCATAGGACGTTTCGTACGGGGGGCCGTTCAAGCCACGTGGGCTTGCGGCCCGTCGTCATTCTAGGGTAGTATGGTGGGTGGTTTGATCGAGTAAGCGTGGGCAGGTCCCGCGCTTCGTTGTTGTCAGGAGCAAAGAGATGAAGTCCGGGGGACCCAAACGCTCGGCGTTTGGGGGGCGCGCAGCCTCGAGCGAATCGAAGGGCGATGCGCCTGTTGGAACTTCGGGGGTTCCCGAAGTGCGAAGCACTTTGACGGATATGTTCGAGCGTGAGATCGACGCGATCGCGCACGAGGGGCGTTCGTCAGGCGTCGAAATCGTGGCGCATAGCGCGCACGCGCGGCGCGGCATGACGGCGCTGAGCGTGACCATCGACAAAGACGGCGGCGTCGATTTGGCCGCCTGCGAACGAATCGCGGCGCGCATCAACCGCGCGCTCGAGGCGATCGATGCGCCCTACTCGCTCGAGGTCGAGTCCGCGGGGCTCGAACGGCCGCTCTTGCGGCCCGGCGACTACGAACGCTTCTCCGGCAAGCGCGTGCGCATCGTGACATCGCTCTCGATCGCCGGGGGAAAGACGCATCGCGGGACGCTGGCGGGCCTGCGCGGCGAGACGGTCATCCTTGCGACCGAGAACGGCGAGTTGCCGCTCCCGCTCGCAACCATCAAATCGGCGAACTTGGAGTACGATCCACGCGCCGATCTACAACGCGACAAACGTGAACGGAAGGCACATGGCAGAATCGGCAGCTGAAGAAAAACTCATCGACGTCTTACAGTTCATCTCGAAGGAACGCAACATCCCGTTCGAGATGTTGCTCGAGGCGCTCGAAGCAGCGTTACTCACCGCATACAAGCGGCACTACGGCAGCGAAGCAAACGCAATCGTGATGGTCGACCGCGGCACCGGCGAGTACCGCGTCTACCATCGCCGCACGGTGGTCGAGAGCGTCGAAGATCCCAAGCTCGAAATCTCGGTCAAACAGGCGGGCTCCCCGTATCAGCCGGGCGACTTTTACGATGAAGAGGTGACGCCGAAGGAGTTCGGCCGCATCGCCGCCCAGACGGCAAAGCAAGTCATCGTGCAGCGTATCCGTGAGGCCGAACGCGACACCGTTTACAACAAGTACGCGCGCAAGCTCAACGACCTCGTAACGGGCACGGTGCAGCGCTACGAGCAACGCAACATGTACGTGCTGCTCGAAGGCCGCGACGAGGCGATTCTGCCGCTCTCCGAGCAAGTGCCGGGTGAAACGTTCCGTATCAACGACTTCATTCGCGGCTACGTGGTGGACGTGCGAAAGTCGCCGAAAGGCCCGCAGGTCGTGCTCTCGCGCGCCGCTGAAGGGCTCGTGCAGCGACTGCTCGAGCTCGAAGTGCCGGAGATTGCCGACGGCATCGTCGAGATCATGGCGATCGCGCGCGAAGCCGGCAGCCGTTCGAAAGTCGCCGTGCGCAGTCTGCGCGCCGAGGTGGATCCCATCGGCGCATGCCTGGGGCCGAAATCGAGCCGCATCGCCAACGTCTCCGACAATCTACGCGGCGAGAAGATCGACGTGATCCGCTACGACGCCGACCCGCAAGCGTTCATCATGAACGCGCTCGCCCCGGCGAAAGTCATCAGCGTCGAACTCTTCGACGACGACGGCGTCGCACTCGTCGTCGTGCCCGACTATCAACTCTCGCTCGCCATCGGCCGCGACGGTCAGAACGTGCGCTTGGCCGCGCGATTGACGGGCTGGCGGTTGGACATCGCAAGCGAGAGCGAGGCCGACGAGGCGCGCGAGCGCTATCTGGCGGAGCGCGCGGAACGCGCCGGCGGCGAAGAGGTCGTCGAGGAAGCCGGCGAGGTCGAGGAAGTGCAAGCGCCGGCGGCGGCTGCAGGCGTCGACGAGGAGCTGGTCCGCAAGCTGGAAGAGTTCCGCCGCGAGCGCCTCGGAGGCGAGCAATAGCGACTCCACTCCGAACCTGCGTGGGGTGCCGCAAGCGCATGGCGCAGCCGGCCTTGACCCGGTTCGTTCGCGTGCCGGACGGCTGGAGCGCCGATCCGCCCGGCGGCAAGCGCCGGGCCGGCCGGGGCGCCTACCTCTGCTCTGCGGAGTGCGCGCAGCGGGCCGCGAAGAACCGGCGCTACCCGGGGCTTGCATCGGCGGCCGCAAAATATGGTTTAATAAGTAGTTCGATGAACAACCAGATTCGCAATGATCGATAGATACAATGCTCTCATCTAGCCACACGACGTGGCTGAAGGTTCGTCCGTCCCGATGGGCGGGCCGAACTGGCAGCGACACGACGTGGCTGAAGGTTCGGAGCGCGGGATGCGCGTCCGCCCCGATGGGCGGCCGAACTGTCGAGGGCGGTCAATTGACGACCTAGCGCCGTGGGCGCCCCGTGTGGGTTGCGCTCACAAGGGGATACATGGCAGCAGCAACCGGTAGTAAAGTACGTATTTTCGAGCTCGCCAAAGAAGTGGGGCTCACGTCCAAAGAGCTGATCGCGCTCTTCAACGAGCGTCTTGGCGGCGTTTTCGAGGCCAAGAATCAGCTTAGCGTCGTTCCCGACAATATCGCGGATCTGGTTCGCAGCGTGCTCAAACCGGCGCCGGCGGCCAAAGCCCCCGCCAAAGAAGCTGCTGCCCCGCCCGCCCGCAAAGCCCCGCCGAAGGCGGCTGCGCCCAAGCCGGCCGCGCCCCCGGTCGAGGCCGCGCCCGTTCCTCGTCTGCGTCCGGTTGCGCCCAGCTCGGCTCCGCGCGCGCCGAAGGCACCCGCCGCCAAACCCGAGATCGAACCCGCCGCACCGGTGGCCGCCGCGCCGCCGCCGGCGCCGGCGGCCCCGCGCCCCGCACGCCCCCGCCCACCGGAGGCGCCGATTCCGCGTCTGCAGCCCGTACCGCAGGGACAGAATTCCATTGCCCGGCGTCCGCCCGCGCCGACGACGACCGCTTCCGCTTCTCCGGGTCCCTCGACGGGGGTCCCCGGGCGTCCCGGCGTTGCACCGCGTCCGGGTCAAGCCTTGCCGGGCCAGGGCGGGAAGGGCCCGGTCACGCCGGCACCTCG
Source organism: Candidatus Baltobacteraceae bacterium (assembly GCA_035502855.1). NCBI lineage: Bacteria > Bacillati > Vulcanimicrobiota > Vulcanimicrobiia > Vulcanimicrobiales > Vulcanimicrobiaceae > Vulcanimicrobiaceae bacterium. The sequence continues at coordinate 45,075 of DATJTX010000032.1, read as the reverse complement.
CGGCAACGGGCCGCTGACGCCGCCGCAACGCCGCCCCGCGGGCAACGGTCCGTTCCGTCCGCTCGCGCCGGGAGCACGACCCGTCGGGCCACGCCCGGCCACACCCTCAACCGAGGCCCCGGCGCCCTCGGCCGGTGGCCGCCCGGGCGAGCGCACGCGCAGCCACGAGGACAAGGCCGCCGCGAAAAAAGATCGCGAGAAAGAGCTGCTGCTCGAAAAGGACCGCCAGCGCAAGAAGAAGGGCGTCGAAGCGGCAGCCGCTGCGCCGCCGCGCGCGCTGGAAGCAATCGAGATTCCCGACTTGCTCACCGTGCAAGAGCTCGCGACCTCGATGATCGTGCCGGTCAAAGACGTCATCACCGAGCTCATCAAGACCGGCACCATGGCGACGATCAATCAAAACATCTCGAGCGACATCGCCATCGCCGTCGCCAAGAAGTTCGGCTTCAACGCGGTCGTCAAAGAGGCCGGTGAAGAAGTCACCGTCGAGCAAGAAGAAGACAAACCGGAGATGATGACGGCGCGTCCGCCGGTGGTCACCGTGCTCGGTCACGTCGACCACGGCAAGACGTCGTTGCTCGACAAGATCCGTAGCGCCAACGTCGCCGCAGGCGAGGCGGGCGGCATCACGCAGAAGATCGGCGCGTACACCGTCGAGAAGAACGATCGCAAGATCACCTTCATCGACACGCCGGGTCACGAAGCGTTCACGGCGATGCGTGCCCGCGGCGCGAAGGTCACCGACGTGGCGGTTCTCGTCGTCGCTGCCGACGACGGCGTCATGCCGCAGACGAAGGAAGCGATCGCGCATGCGAAAGCTGCGGGCGTGCCGATCGTGGTTGCGGTCAACAAAATGGACAAGGCCGACGCGCAGCCCGATCGCGTGAAGCAACAGCTCGTCGAAGAAGGTTTGCAGCCGGTCGACTGGGGCGGCAACATCGAGATGGTGCCGGTTTCCGCAAAGGCCGGCACGGGCATCGACCAACTGCTCGAGACGGTGTTGCTGGAAGCCGATATCAAAGAACTCAAAGCGAACAAGAACCGGCGCGCGACCGGCGTGGTCATCGAATCGCAACTCTCGCGCGGGCGTGGCGCGGTGGCGACGGTATTGGTCCAGAACGGCACCTTGCGGGTCGGCGACATCGTGGTGGTCGGCGGCACGTTCGGTAAGGTGCGTGCGCTCATCGACGACAAGGGCAAACAAGTGAAGAAGGCCGGCCCGTCGATTCCGGTCGAGGTGATGGGTCTGCAAGACGTTCCCGCCGCCGGCGACACGCTGATGGTCGTCTCCGACGAACGCGTCGCACGCGAAACCGCCGAGAAGCGTGCGGTGCGCCGCCGCGACGTGCGCATCGCCGGGACCGGCTCGCAGCGCGTCTCGCTCGAAACCTTCATGTCGATGCCGGCCGAAGGCAAGAAAACGCTCAACCTCATCATCAAAGCCGACGGGCAGGGTTCGCTGGAAGCGTTGCGCGCGCGGATGGAGTCGCTCTCGACGAGCGACGTCGACGTTCGCGTCATTCACGGCGGCGTCGGTGCGATCACGCCCAACGACGTCAACCTCGCCAGCGCATCGAATGCCGTGCTCATCGGCTTCAACATCCGCCCCGACGAGACGGCGAAGCGTCTGGCCGATAACGAAGGCGTCGATCTGCGCTTCTACCAAGTGATCTACGAAGTCGAAGACGACCTGCGCAAGGCCATGACCGGCATGCTCGCGCCGGTCGAACGCGAGGTGACGCTGGGACGCGCCGAAGTGCGCGAGGTCTTCAAGGTCAGCAAGGTCGGAACGATCGTCGGCTGCTATGTCAAAGACGGCAAGATCGTGCGCAACTCCAAGGTGCGCGTCTTGCGCGACTCGGCGGTCGTCTTCACCGGCGAACTCGAGAGCCTGCGCCGCTTCAAGGACGACGTACGCGAGGTCGCGGAAGGCTTTGAGTGCGGCATCCAAGTCGCAAAGTTCCAGGACCTCAAAATCGGTGACGTCATCGAAGCCTACACGACCGAACACGTCGCAGCGGAGCTCGTCACCGCATGACGGCGTTTCCCCGGGAAACGGCACACGTCGAGGGAGAGCAGAGGGGAGGCGGCGAGTGAAGGCGCAGAGGCTAGCGCGGATCGATCACGAGGTACAGCGCGTTCTCGGGATGTTGATCAGCCAAGAGCTGAAGGATCCGCGTCTGGGTTTCGTCACGGTAACGCGGACCGAAGTAAGCGACGATCTACGCTCGTGCAAGGTTTTCGTCTCGGTGATCGGCGATCGCCATCAGGCGCACCAATCGCTCGAAGCGCTCCACTCGGCGGCGCGCTTCTTGCGTGGCGAGCTCGGCCACCGGATCGACCTGCGTCACACGCCCGAGCTGGTTTTCGTCGAAGACCGCTCGACCGAACGGGCCATCGCGCTTGCCAAGACGCTGCGCGAGGACGCAGCGCGCCACGCTCCCGAAGAAGGGTACTCATGATCGAAGATTCACTGCAGTCGTCGACCGAAGCCGAGATCGTTGCAGAGCTTCGGCGCCGGCCGGCGTTCGTGATGGTAAGCCACGTGAAGCCCGACGGCGACACGCTCGGAGCGGGTTTGGCGCTTGGGATCGCGCTCAAGCGGATCGGCAAACGGGTCGCGTACTTCCAGCAAGACGCCGTGCCGCGCAATCTGCGCTTCTTGCCGGAAACCGAATTCGTGTCGCGCCGGATTCCGGCCGATTTCCCGCCCGACACACTGTACGTTTTCGGCGACATGAGCGATCCGGCGCGTGCGGGAGAGTTCTTGCCGAAGATCGACCGGGCGAACATGCTCGACATCGATCATCATCTCGGCAACAAGCACTTTGGCGCGCTGAACTTCGTGATCCCGAGCGAATGCTCGACCGGCACGGCGGTGATGCGGATTCTGCGTGAGATGGGCACGCCGATCGACGCCGACATCGCGACGTGCATTCTCACCACGATCATGACCGACACCGGCGGCTTCATGCACTCCAACACGTCGTCCGAATCGCTCGAACTCGCGGCGGAATTGATGCGTGCCGGCGCCGACAAAGAGTTGATCACCGAAGAGATCTTCGGCAACAAACGGATCGCGGCGACGCGTCTGTTGGGACGGATCATCGACGAAATGCGTTTCGCGCACGACGGACGGTACTGTTATTCGTTCGTCGACGATGCGATGCTGGCGCAGACCGGCGCCGACGGCGAAGACGTCGAAGACATGGTCAACGTATTGCGCGCGCAGGAAGGTGTCGAGGTGGCGGCGCTCTTCAAGGCGTTTGAGGGCGAGATCCGGGTGAGTCTGCGCTCGAGCGGAAAGATCAACGTGCAGGCGGCGGCGGCGCGCCTGGGCGGCGGCGGCCATTTCCGCGCGTCGGGATTGACGCTTCATGGCTCGCGAGACCAAGCGTACGCCGCGGTCGAGGCGGCACTCTCGGCCGAAGGACTTTGAGCGCGCTCGAGATCGGTTTTGTCAACGTTTTCAAACCCGCGGGATATAGTTCGGCTCAAATCGTAGCGCGCATCAAGCGCATCTACGGCGTCTATGGCCGCGATCGCAAGATCGCCGCAGGTCACCTGGGTACGCTCGATCCGCAAGCCGCGGGCGTTCTTCCGGTCGCCATCGGCAAAGCGACGCGCCTCATTCCGCTGCTCGAGGACCAGCGCAAGGCCTACACCGCGCTGCTCGTGCTCGGACGCTCGACGACCACGCAGGACGCGCTCGGGGAAACGGTCGCGCGCGGCGAACTGCCTGCCCATTGGGAGCGCAAACTCGAGGACGCGTTGCCGCGGTTCATCGGCAAGATCACGCAGATCCCGCCGATGTTCTCGGCGCTCCATCACGACGGAAAGCGCCTCTACGAACTCGCTCGCGACGGCAAAACGGTAGAACGTAAAGCGCGCACGATCACCATTTACGGCCTGACGCTGCTCGGGACCGAGGCGCCCGTTTCGAGCGGCAGCGGATGCGCGCGCATTCGCGTGGCGTGCAGCGAAGGGACGTACGTACGCACGCTTTGCGAGGATCTCGGCGCGGCGATCGGCGTACCCGCGCACATGGGTGCGCTCGTGCGAGAAGCGTCGGGACCGTTCGTGCTTTACGAGTCCCGCATGCTCGAGGAGATTGCCGACGATCCACAAGGCTCGGTGACACCGCCCGAAAACATCATTCCGTTTCCGACGATCGTCCTCGACCTGCGCGGCTCGGCGGACTTTCGCGCCGGACGCGTCGTGCCGCTGCCCGACGGCGCGCCCGCGCCGCGCGTCTTCGTGCGCGATCACTCGCGGACGCTCGTGGGCGTGGGTGAAGCGCATGGAGCGCTGCTCGCGCCGCGAAAAGTCTTCGTGTGAAGATCTACCACGAGCTTTTTCGAGAGAACGATCGCCCACTCGTTCTCGCGATCGGTTTTTTTGACGGGATGCATCGTGGGCATCTCGAGATTGCGAAGGCGGCGAGGCGGATGCGCAAGCCGGGGTACCGTGTCGGCGTGTTGAGTTTTGCGAATCACCCGGCAGCGTTCTTGCGGCCGGGGACGGAGCCGCCGCTCTTGACGACGACGGCGGAGCGGGTCGATCTCTTCGCTCGAGCCGGCTTCGAAGAGTGCTTTCTCATCACGTTCGACGACCAGATCGCGCAGCTGACGCCGCTCCAGTTTCTCGAACGCCTCGGCGCGATGAGCGTGCAGGGCGTGGCGGTCGGGGCGACCTTTCGCTTCGGGCACAAGCGCGCCGGCGATGCCGCGATGATGGCAACCTATTTCGCCGAACGCGACCGGCCGTTCGTCGCGCTCGAAAACGTCTCACACGACGGCGAGCGGATCTCCAGCACGCGGATTCGTACCCTGGTTGCCGATGGAAACCTCGAGCTCGCCGACCACCTGCTCGGTCACAGCTACGAGTTGCGCGGCGTCGTCGAAGTAGGGTTCGGGCGCGGCCACGATCTCGATTTCCCCACCGCCAACCTGGCCGTGCCCGAGAAGCTCCTACCGAAGGACGGCGTCTATGCGGCCATCGCCCGGCATGACGGTCGCGACCACGCGGCGCTCGTCTCGATCGGAACCAATCCCCAGTTCGAGGGCAAGAAGCGAACGATCGAAGCATGGCTGCGCGACTTTCAGGAGACGATCTATGGGCACGAAGTGGCGCTGCGCGATCTGCGCTACCTGCGCGAGCAGCGGCTCTTCGCCTCGGTCGACGAACTCGTGGCGCAGATGCGAACCGACCTGGAGGCGGTGGCGTTTCCTAGTTATGGATAAGCGATCGATGGTTGCGGCAGCGACGGTGTTGCTGCTGGCGGCTTGCGGCGGCGGAAGCGGCGGCGGCGCGAGCGCCACGGCTCACGTCGGCCAAGCTGCGCCCGATTGGAGCGACCCGCTGGTCAGCGGCGGCACGATGACGATGGCGCAGCTGCGCGGCAAGCCCGTATTCATGGACTTCTTTGCGACCTGGTGCCCGCCGTGCAATGACGAGGCGCCGGAGATCAATGCCGCCTACGAGCAATTCCGCTCGCAAGGCCTGCAAGTCGTCGGCGTCGACGTGCAAGAGAACGCGGCCAAAGCCAAGCAGTTCGTCGCGCAGCACCAGCTCGCGTATCCCGCCGTCGTCGATTCGGGAACGTTGAGCGATCAGTATCAGGTCAACGGCATGCCGGTCGGCGTCTTCATCGACAAGAGCGGCGTCGTGCGCAAAGTCGAAGTCGGCCAGCTCTCGAAAGACCAGCTCGACGCCGACATCAAGTCGATTCTCTAGGGAAGCTCTGAAGAAGTCCATGCACCGATCGTTATGGCCCCGATGGCCGCAGATCCGAGGAGTCGGCGAGGGAGCATAGCTAGGGTGTTCTGTGACCGAGCCGACGACGATGGAGATGCGCCATCGCGGCTATAACCCTTCGGGCAAGGGCATTTTCCGGTGCGGGTCTTCGTTGCATCCTCGGTCACAGAGCGCGTTGCTATGCTCCCTCGGATGCGCCTCGATTCGCACCGAAAATGCTCCTTGCGATCGGTACAGCGACTTCTTCAGAGCTTCCCTAGGGATTTGCGCCCGCGGTTCCCACGACCTTGGCGTTGTCGACGAGGAACTCGAGCGTCTTGTTGCGGACGATCCCCTCCATCAGCGAGATCACGTTATTCCCCAGCGCTTTGCGAATCCGCTCGACGGGCTGACCGTATTGCCGTGAGAGGGCACCGAGTTCCTCGGCCACGTCGGCCGGTGTCGCATTGATCCCCTCGGCGCGGGCGATCTCCTCGATCACGAGCGTTCCCTTCACCCGCTGCTCGGCATCGGTGCGAAAGGTCTCCCGCAAGTCTTCGGCGCTCTTCCCCTGCTCCTTGAGATACTCATCGAAATTCGCGCCGCTCTGCGCCACTTGAGCGGCAAGATCGTTGATCATGTTATCGATCTCGCGTTCGACGAGCACTTCGGGAAGCGGAAAATCGTGCGCTCCGATCAGTTTTTCCATCAGCGCGTTGCCGACGGCGCGGCGTGCGCGCGATTGCGCGATCGCTTCCAGCCGTTTGCGCACGTCGCTGCGCAGTGCATCGAGCGTCTCGTTTTCGGAAATCGCCTTCGCGAATTCATCGTCGAGGGCGGGAAGCTCGAGCGCCTTGACGTCGTGAACGGTGACCGTAAAGACCGCGGTCTTCCCGGCAAGATCTGCGTTTGCGTAGTCTGGCGGAAAGGTCGCTTCCACGTCTTTGGTTTCGCCGGCACGCATTCCGGCGATGCCGGATGCGAAGCCCGGGATGAAGCGGTTCTCGTCGAGCTCGGTCATCGATCCCGTCGCGCTGCCGCCCTCGAATGCGACCCCGTCGATCTTGCCCTCGTAATCCACGGTGACGACGTCACCGAGCTGCGCCGGACGTTCGACCGGAACGAGGGTCGCGCGTTCTTTGGCCAGCGCGGAAATACTGCGTTCCACGTCATCGTCGCCGATTTTGGGCTCCTCGCGCTCGATCACGATCCCCTTGTACTCGTGCAGCTCGATCGCGGGGCGTACCGCGACGGTCGCCTTCAGGCGCGAGGGCTTGCCCTCCTCGGCAGGCAGCAACTCCATCTTCGGACGATCGACCGGGACCAATTCGTGCTCGCGCACCGCGCGCGCGTAGACCTCGGGTACGACGTCCTCGAGCGCTTCGCTCGCAATCGTTTCGGAACCGTACGTCTGCTCGAACACCTTACGCGGCACCTTACCCGCCCGGAACCCCGGCAGCTTGACGTTCTTGGCCAGGCGCCGGAACGCGCGCTCTTGTGCCGCGGCCATCTCTTCGGGAGTGATCGGGATTTCCAATTCCACCTGCGTCGGCGCAAGGCGATTCAAGGTCGAGCTGCTCACGGGAAAGAGTTCCTTTGTATCGCTGGTCCACGAATAGAAAGGGGCGCTTCGGCGCTGCCGCCGCCCACGCCCCTCATAAAGTTGGTTTGGTCAAGAAGCGAGATGGAGCGGAAGACGAGATTCGAACTCGCGACCCTCGCCTTGGCAAGGCGATGCTCTACCACTGAGCTACTTCCGCGTTCCGTTCGCGCTGTGATTCGTCTGGTTCGGGGACGCTCGTCGCAGCCCATCGTGCGCTGCTCCTGCTCTCTGCCTCGGCCCTTTCGCCCTCCTGGCTTCGGGCCTCGCGCAGACGCCCCTCACCAGACGAATCGCACCGCTCGCTAATTGCCTATTCCCAAGGAACGAGCGAAGCGAGTTCCTTGGGCAAGCAGAGACTCGAACTCTGACGGGTTGCCCCACTGGATCCTAAATCCAGCGCGTCTGCCAGTTCCGCCACTTGCCCCGGCTTGCCAGGCCGCCTTGCGGCGACCGCTTAGTATAGAACGCGGCCGGACCTTTTCCTCCCCCTTCCGCGCGAACGGTGATTCCCCACATGGCCCTAACATCGTGGGTGGGTTGCGCCCTGCCGTCACCCGGCCGCGGTTGTACGATTGGTCCGAAATGGCGGTCACGGGAACGATCACTCGGAACGGGTTCGCCGCGCTACCGAAGGCGAGGGGCGCGGCGCGCATGTTCACCGGACGCGTCGCGCTCGTCACCGGGGGAACGCGCGGCATCGGTCTTGCGATCACGCAGGCCCTGGCGAGCGAGGGTGCGCGTGTCGCCGCCGGTTACTGCATGCGTGCCGACGCGGCCGAGCGCTGCGCCGCGACGCATCACGCCGGCGGGCACTCGATATCGACGCATCGGGGACGCGTCGATCATGCCGGCGATTGCCGGCGCATCGTCGGCGAGGTGCTCGAAGAACACGGACGCATCGACTTTCTCGTGAACAACGCCGGCATCACGCTCGATCGGACCGTGCGCAAGATGTCGGACGAGGATTGGCAGAACGTCGTTCAGGTCAACCTCTCCGGTGCGTTCAACATGACCAAAGCCGTGCTCGAGCACATGATCGAGCGCGGATCCGGACGGATCGTGAACATCAGCTCCGTGATCGGCTCGACCGGCAACGTGGGGCAAGCCAACTACGCGGCGTCGAAAGCGGGACTCTTCGGATTCACCAAGTCGCTTGCACTCGAGTTGGCCGGCAAGGGTATTACGGTCAACGCCGTCGCTCCGGGGTTCATCGCAACCGAGATGATCGAAGCGATGCCTGAAGCTGCGCTCGCGAAGGTGGTCGAGAAGATTCCGGTCAAACGCCTGGGCCGGCCCGAGGAGATCGCACGGGTCGTCCGCTTCCTGTGCGAAGACGATTCCGCCTATATCACCGGCGCCGTTCTCCACGTGAACGGCGGCCTGGCCATGGCCTGATGGGCGAACCCGGTCCGGCGTCGCTGCGGTTCGGCCGCGATGTTTCACCTACGACTCGCGCGCGCATCGACTACGCGTTCCGAACGTTCTGCGCGATCTACGGATTGCGCCCCACGCTGCGCTTGTACTACGGCGGCCAAGGAGAGCGGCGCGAGGGCGAAGTCGTGTTGCCCGCGCTCTACGTTGCGCGCCCGCCGTCGGAACCGGCGCCCCCTCCGAAGACGGTGGCGCTCGCCGCGCACGCGATCTACGATCGCCTCGGCCTGCGGGCCACACCGGTCTTCCACGCTGATGCGCGCAGCGTCGACTGGCTCGGTGAAATCTTCGAATGGATCTCGCACGCCGACGAGTACAGCGTGACCGAACGCGACGATGTCGGGCGGGTTCCGTTCGCGGCGTCGCTGCACGGCCGCTACGGCCTCGATCCGACGATTCCGTACGCAAGCATCGCCATGCTCGAGCTGGCACGTTCGCTGGGACTCGAGCTGCCTTCGGGGCCGAGCCTGATCGCGGCGTCGCACGATCTGGACTACCTACCGACGAGCGCGCTTGGGAACGCGCGCCGCTTGCTCAAAAACGTCGCGATCGCGATGCTCGTCGATCGCGATCCCGCGCTTGCGGCGCAGATCGTCCTGGCCGGACTTCGCGGCATGCTGCGCGGGCGTTCGCCGCTGGATTGCATTCCTACGATGCTCGTCAGGGAAGCACGGCGCGAGATCGCTTCAACGTCATACGTCATCTGCCGCAATGGCTGCGCGCGCGATGCGAACTACACCCTTAGCGACCCGCGAATCCAGCGCACGCTGCAGCAGCTGCAGGGTTCGGGCGGCGAGCTCGGCGTCCACGTGAGTTATATGAGTCTTCCGGACGGCACCCTTGGCGATGAAGTACGCGCGCTTCGGGCGAGCGGCTTTCGCGTGGAGGGCGTTCGCGCGCACTGGATCCGTTACGCCGGCGGCAATCTCTTCGAGGCGATCGAACAGGTCGGCGACGTGAAGTACGACACCACCGTGTGCTTCGCCGAACGCGTCGGCTTCCGTTCGGGCGCGTCGTTCGTTTATCGGCCGTATCGATTCGCGAGTGAGCGCCCATACTCGTTTTACGAGTTGCCGCTGGCAATTATGGACGGTGCGCTGCGCACGCACGCGCGCGCGGCGCGAGTCCATCCGCGTATGCTGTGCAGCCGGGTGTTGGACATGATCGATGCGTTTCCCGGCGGCGCAGCAAGCGTGCTGTGGCACAACACGGTTTTCGAGGGCGCGCAGCTCCCGGGTCGAGTCGGTGCGCTCTACTGGGAATTGCCGCGGCCCGCGCAGCGCTGGACGACCGCGATCGCCGCCGTCAACGCGCGCCGACACTCGCTCGAGCAAGCCTTCGAAGGAGAACCCGCAGTATGTTCCTAGCCGTGCTCCTCTCCCTGCTCCCATCACCGCTGCACGTGGCGGTGCGCCGGCTGATGGGCGCGCGAATCGGGCGCGGCGCGCGCATTCGGTTCGGCACGGTGCTTGCCGTACGCGATCTGCGGATGGGCGAGGGATCGCGTATCGGACCCGCGGCCGTGGTTCATGCCCGCACGCTCGAGATCGGGGCGCACAGCAACGTCAATCCGCTGACGATCATGAAAGCGAACGCGATTCGGATCGGCTCCTACACGCGCGTCGCTTCGTTCGCGGTCATCTACGGCGAGCTGATCGAGTCGTCGCGTTTTGCGATCGGTAATCACTCGTCGATCGCAAATTTTTGCTGGATCGAACCCGGCGAAGGGATTACCGTCGGAGACCAGGTCGGCATCGGCGGGCACACGTTCATCTTCACGCATGGCTCGTGGTCCGATTACCTCTGCGGGAGCCCGTGGAACTACGGCCCGGTCGTCATCGAGGACCGCGTGTGGATTGCCTGGCGCGTGACCGTGCAGGCCAACGTGACGATCGGTCACGATTCGATCATCGCGGTTGGCGCGGTGATCACGAAGAACGTCCCGCCCAACGTCTTCGCAGCGGGAATGCCGGCCAAGACGGTGAGCGAGCCGGCGATGCCGGCGGTGGGCGAGACCGAACGCCTGCACCGCGCGGAGCGCATGCTGGCTGCCTACGGCGAGCGCGGGATGCCCGGCGCCCGCGCACAGATCAAGGTCGACGACGGGCGCGAGTTGGGCCGCGGGAACCTGCTGATGGTCGTCAACCGGCCACTCGAACTCGAAGAGCGCGACGCATTGCTCGAACGCGGTGTGAACATTCTCGATCACCCGAGCGGCCGTCTGATCGTGGTCGAGGACCGGCCCTATCTCGCCGATTTCCGCAGCTTCCTGCGACGCTACGGTATTCGCGTCGCACGCGAGGACTTTCAACCCAACGCGCGCCGCAAGCCGCTGCGTTCGCAACTGACCTCGCAGAGGGCTGGATGAGCGAGCCGCAGATCCTGCATATTTCGACGGTCCACGGTCCACTGGACGGGCGAATCTATTACAAGGAAGTTCGCAGCCTGCACGATGCGGGCTTTCACGTCGGAATTGCGGGAACCCAGGCGACGATTGGGGAGCACGACGGCGTGCGAATCCTCCCGCTCGGCAATCGCGGCGGACCGCGCTGGAAACGTCTGGGCCGCGATCTGCGGGCGATGCTGGTCATGCTCGCGCATCCGAACAGCATTCTTCACATCCACGATCCCGAATTGCTGCTCGCAGCCTTGGTGCCCGCCTACCTCGGGCGCACGCTGGTCTACGACGTCCACGAATTCTATCTCGAACGCATCGCCGACTCGGAATGGATCCCCCGGCCTCTGCGCCGCGCGCTCTCGCGGGTCTATGATGTTCTGGAACGCCTCGCCTTACGGCGGTTCGCGGGCGTGGTCATCGTCGCCGAAGCCATGCGAGAGCGCTACCGCGAACTCGTCGGCGACGATCGCGTGGCGCTCGTGCGCAACTTTCCTTATATCTCACCGGCCGAGATGGCCGCCATTCGAGCGAGCGCGCATCCGCTCGGCGGAACGCCGTATATTCTCCACACCGGCGGCGCCTCGCGGCTGCGCGCATTTCATACGATGGTCGCGGCGGCCGAATACCTGCGGGCCCGCGGTTGCTCCTGGCCGATCGTCAACCTTGGCCCGATCGACCTATCGCCCTACGGCGAAGGGACCGCGGATCTCCTCGATCGCGCACAGCGCGCCGACGTGCGAAACGTGGGTCTGGTAACGCAGGAAACGGCCTGGTCGTATGTCGCGCACGCAGCGATCGGGTACATGCCGCTGATCGACGTCGAGAACAACGCGCGCGGCATGCCGAACAAGCTCTTCGAAAATCTCATGTTCGGCCTGCCGCTCGTCGGCATGGATCTCGGCAACATCGCCGCGATCATCAAAGCGTCGGGAGCAGGCATCGTGGTACCCCCGGAGGACGCGAACGCACACGGCGAAGCACTCTTGCGTCTTGCGAGGGACGAGGGGTTGCGCGCGTCGTTCGCGGCAAACTGCGCCGCTGCGGGTGCGCGCTACAGCTTCCATGGCGAGCTCACACGCCTTACGGCACTCTACGAACACATCACGGACAGCGCTAGGCCAACGTTCCCAACGGCGCGCACCCCGGGGCCCCTACGGCGTTCTTCGTCATCGGCCTAGGATAGCGCCATGCACCGCGTGTTCGTCACTGACGGGTCCTATCGAAATGCCCTCGCGGCCGTTCGTGCGCTGGGCAGCGCGGGCTTTCGCGTGACAGTCGGCGAGCGGGGCTCGATACCGCCCTCGACGGTGGGGGGGTTCTGGTCGCGGCACTGCGCGCAAACATTCCGCTATCCGGATCCCAACATATCGGTCGAGTCGACCGTCGCTGCGCTGCGCGCGCACTTCAACGAACTACGCTACGATGCGGTTATTCCGGTTGGACTCGACATGGTCGAGCTGTTCGTGCGCAATCGCCTGCAATTCAACGCGCCGCTCCTGTTGCCGTCCGCCGAAAGCTTCGCAATCGCGGCAGACAAGCGGCGTACCTTCGAACACGCTGCGCATGCGCGAATTCCGATCCCAAAGACCCTCGCGGCGCAGGATTGGCGAGAGATCGAACCACCCCTCGTATTCAAACATCCGCGCGCCGGCGCCCACGTGGCCCGCAACGCGCGCGAAGCCTCGTCCTATGCGCTCGGCCTGGGCGAGTCGATCCGAGATTATCTCGCGCAGGAATTCGTACCGGGCGAAAACGGCTTTGGTTATTTTGCATTGTTCGACGAGGGGCGGGAAGTCGGCTACTTCATGCACGAGCGCTTAGTGCAATATCCGAAGGAAGGCGGTCCCAGCGTAATCGCTCGATCGATTCGCGATCCCCACCTGCGCGAACTGGGGCGCTCGCTGCTCGAGTCGATGCGTTGGCATGGTGTCGCGATGGTGGAGTTCAAGCGCAGCGATCGCGACGGCGAATACTACCTGATCGAGGTCAACCCGAAACTGTGGGGATCGCTCGATTTGGCGATCCAAGCCGGGTGCAATTTTCCGGTGTGGATTGCGCAGCGCCTGATGGGCGCGCAGGCGCCCCTCGACAGCGGCTACCGGGAAGGCCTCACGTATCAATGGGTGATTCCCGTCGGGCTGAAAAGCTTCGTCCGCTATCCCGAATTCCGCGTGCGGTTCGTACGAAACGTCTTCTCGCGTGACGTGCGCACCGATCTAAGTTTGTTCGATCCGTTGCCGACGGCCGCGGGATTGTTGGCGATGGCCGGAAGCCTCACGAAATAATGTCCAGCAACGGCACGCGCGGGCACGCTATCGATTTCCACGTGCACACCGCCGCGTCGTTCGATTCGCTCACGCCGCCCAAGCTCGCCATTGAGATCGCTCGCCGCCGCGGCCTCTCCGGTATTGCCGTGACCGATCATGACACGGTCCGCGGCGCGCTGATCACGATGGAAGCGAATCGATACCGCGACTTCCTCGTGATTCCCGGTATTGAGGTCAAGAGCGACCTGGGCGATATCATTGGTCTCTACGTGACGCGAGAAATTCGCAGCCGCGCCTTCGCCGACGTCATCGCCGAGATTCACGAACAAGGCGGAATCGCCTATTTACCGCACCCGATCCGCACGTTCGGCACAGCGCGCTTCCCCGCGATCTTCGCCGATAACCCTGGGATCGATTTCTGCGAGCTGTATAACGGCCGCTATGACGAAGGCGAATTTGTGCAGGCCGAGGCGTCATTTGCCCGGCTCGGGATCGAACGCGCGCTCTGTGGCAGCGACGCCCACTTCCCTTGGGAAATCGGACTGTTCCGCGCGGTCTTTCCGGAACTTCCACGCAACCCCGCCTCACTGCTCGCGCAAAGCCGCGAGGCCATGTTGTACGCCAGCGTGCGCGGCGAGCTTCCGCGCCGCACGGGACTGCGCATGGGAGCCGTCATCAAGGCCGCCAAGCGCCGGCAATACCGCAAACTCGCTCCGCTGTTGCTTTCTCTTCCGTGGAAGACGCTGCGCCGGATTATGATGCTCCGTGCGTGAGGAGCGGGAGCGGCGGGAGTTCACCTTCGCTCCTCCAGTCATAGTTTTGCGCCGCGCCGAGCAAGTCGAGGATGCGTGGATACAACTTCGCGTACGGCGGTTCGATCACGCTCGCGTTGTGCCAGAGCAAGGTGAACACGCCGCCGACCGCCGCCGTGCGCTCCACGATCGCAGAGATACGCGCCAGCGCTCGCTCGGGCTCGAGGCGCATGTAGTCGATCGGCGTACAGTCCATCACGATCAGCGGGACCTCCAAGAGCGCGAGTTCCCGGTCCTCTTCGATCGACCAGGGATGGTACGGGATCGACGTGCCGGCACGGAACCCCATCGCCTCTGCATATCCCAGCGTACTGTCGTATGCCAGACCGGCGCGTTCCCATGCGAGCCAAGTCGAGCAATCCCAACGCAGATAATGCTGACGCCCGCCGATCGGCACACCGCCGACGAGACCACGCAGATGCGAGACCTCGGCATCGAGCATCGTCTGCGAATGAAAGGTGTCGTAACCGGGGTGCAGTCCGATTTCGCAACCGCCTTCGACGAGATGCTCGATCACGCGACGGATCGGCGGCTGGAGGAGGTCGTAGCCGGTATCCCACTGCGTCGTCCGCAAGGCCGCCTTGAAATAAAAGGCCGAATCCAAGCGACGCTGCGCCGAGATCGCTGCGGTTTGCAAGACCGCTTCGAGGTACGCCGGGCGAGCCGCTCCGGTAAACGAGATCAGTTCGCGGACGAACGCCGGCAGGTTACGATAACGCAACAGCAGGGCTCCGGTCGAACGCAGCCGGCGGGGATAACCGATGCGGTCGATGTCGTGGCTGAGCTTGACCCGCAAGCACCGCGGCGCCGGCTTCCAACCGGGCATGAGCGCGGTCAATGCCTGCCCAAATGCAAGGCCGTATTCGTCGACGATCGGACGCTCGAGGCATTCACAGCGCGCGGCTATCGAGGCGGCGGCGCGAAATCGGCCGTGTTCATCGAGCGTGCCGGCACCGCGCTCCTCAACCCGCGCAAGCGTCCACAACGTCGCCGTGAGAATGTCGCCTCGGCACTCGATCTCGTCGGGAGCGCAGGCCACAAAGAGCGGCCCTCCGGCGGTTCGCTCTTCGAACGGCACCACGATGTCCGGTTCGTAGCGCGAGGGCTCGTGCGCGCACAAAGCGCCAATGCGCTCGGGCTTGGAGCGATCGACCGGAAAGACGATGCGCCGCTGCGAGTTCGGGTCGGGGAAGAGCACCGTGCGATCGGCTTCGACCGCAACGCGCCAGCGTCGCACCTCCCGCGCGCCGGCACCGGCCCGACGGCCGAGCTCCCGCAGCGCGTAAAGCAGCGCGTTGACACTGGTAACTCGCACCTGCGTGAGCATCGCTTACGACTGTTCCCAGATAGCCAGGAGATTATCGCGTGCGTATCCTGGTGATGGTCAACAACTTTCCCTGGCCACAAAGCATCGACGGCACCTTCAACCTGTTGCATCTCCGCGCACTGCGTGAGCTTGGACATGAGATTTGCGTCCTGCGTTGGGCGCCGTGGGCGCCGCCGTTGCGCAAGCAATGGAAGCGCTATCGTAGCATCCCGGACGCGTACGAGTATGACGGCTTTCGGGTCAGGACGTTGCGCGTGCTGATCGGACCGGCGAACCTGGCGATCGGGAGCATCCGCCGGCAGCGGCAAGGGGCGATCGCGCGAGAGATCGCCGCGTTTACTCCTGACGTCGTGCAGGTTCACGGGTTGATTCCGGCCGGTGTCATGGCGCTCGACTCGCCGGTACCGTACGTCTTGACCGGGCACGGCACCGAGACATACAAGACACCGTTCCTGCGCGATTCGCTGCGAGCACTCTCTCACGAGATCGTCACTCGCGCGGCCTTCTGTGTCGGCGTCTCGGACTTCGTCGCGGGGAAGCTTCGCATGCTCGGCGCGCGCGATCCGCGGGTGATCTTCAATGGGGCGGACGAAGATATCTTCTTCCCGCGTGATCGCGTGGCGGCGCGTCTCGAGCTCGGGCTCCATCCGAATCGGCCCACGGTGATGTACGCCGGTCACATGCTCGCGCAAAAAGGCATGGCCGAGTTGCAAGCGGCTGCGCTCGCGCTGCGTGAGATGCAGCCGCAATTCATCTTCGCCGGCGGGAACGCGATGCAGCCGGAAATCGAGCGTACGTTGCGGGCGGCAAAGATCGATGCGCTCTTTCCGGGCGTGGTGGGACACGAGAAACTTGCCACATTGTACGCGGCGGCGGATGTCGTTACGCTTCCAAGCTATGCCGAGGGGTTACCGCTATTGGTTTGCGAGGCGATGTGTTCGGGACGCGCGGTGGTCGCGACCAACGTGGGCGGCATTCCGGAAATCGTTCGGGACGGTGAGACCGGGTACCTCATTCCGCCTCGCGACGCGGACGCGCTCACCGATCGCCTGCGCCGCGTACTGGCCGGGCAACCGATTCGCGAACGATTCGAACGCGCGGCATACACCTTTGCCCGCGAACACCTGACCTGGCGCGTCAACGCGCGCGCATATGATGAAATCTACCGCGACATCGTCGCCGGCCGCTACGGCAACGACGGCTCTTCCAGCGCGCTCCCCGCGCTCTCAACCAGCGCCTGAGGCAGCAACGAATCCGTAACCGCGGGTCGCGATTTCTCTTTACGGCTAGCGTGGTGATGTCAATTCTGAGCATGCGCTTACCGTCCGGCGGCGGCGGCTACGACAACCCTCGAGTCAAGACCCCTAATGGGCCTTATGTCAGGGACTTTCGGCCCTTTTTGCGATTACGGTCGACGCGCTACCTATGATGCAGGAGGTGTGGGCGATGCGTGCGCGATTTGCTTTTCTCATTGTCGGCTTAGCAGCCGGCGTTCTTGTTGCATGTAATGGTGGCGATTCCGGATCGATTCCAAAAACGACATCGGTTGTGAACGGTCCCGGCCAACGCGTGCGCGTGATGATGGATGTTCCAAGTGGTTCGTTTACCATCGGAGGCCAAGTCTACGGAATTAATACGAGCTCGGAGGTCATCAACTTCGAGTCCGGCAACCCCTGCGGATACATCAACGCATATTACTCAAACTCAACAACGTTTGACCCATCGCCGCTACCCACTAGCGGTCAATACATTCAGGTCACCGGAACGGGAACGGTGTCTGGAGGCTGTCCGCAATCCGTTGCGAGCACGGCTTACGTTAGCACGTATTCGTCGCCTGTACCGCAAGTGACCGCTTCGGGTTACGTCATTGCCCAGGGGTCGAGCGGTTATACCTTCACGCTCCTCACCGGTTCGACGCAAAGCACGGTCGTCCTGAACTCCGAAGACGATGGGACGACGGTTCCGCCGCTGGAAGCCGCGGTATCCCTGGCGGGGTATGGCAGCCTCGGTCGCGATATTCACGCGACCAGCATCAACGTCGCTGCGACTCCGACACCGTTGCCGGCGGACGCAAACCACGTCACGACCTGGATCGAAGCTCTGGCGGCATCTACTTCGGCGCCGGGTTATTACGCCGGAAGTGCGAGCTCAGCAGCGCCATACGTCAGTTGGGTTCAGACCTCGGGCGCCGGAACCGGAAGCTATCAGCAGAGTTTTCTGAATGCGGAACCCCCTATGGATGTCGCTCTGTATGTCGACATCAATCGCGTTTCCGGTGACCTTTACACGGACTGGCTCGAAAATTATCCTAGCGCCTTTTCATATGACTCTTGCACTGAGCAGAATTCGTCGACTCAGGTAGAGTTCGACTACGACGGAACCACGGAGTATCAGATCGATCCAGGTTCTTCTACGTTGCAGAGCGAGTACGTGGGGTGGGTCCAACACAATAAGGGCTCGGAGATGACGTCGAATTGGAGTGCCGTCATGGAGGACGACGCGGGACCGCTTGATGATTACGGGCTCAGCAATTATCAGCCGGGCCTGCCTTGTTACAACGGATCCTCATATTCGGAGTCGACCTGGATTCCTCGCGAGGTTGCGATGGAAGAATACTTAAACAGCAATGACTCCGTTCCCACGATTTTTAACGGCCTGTCGCAGGGGGTGACGGACACCTCACCCATATCGCCGGCATTTGGGCTCTTCGGCGGAAATACGGCAGACGTGGGTGGCCGATTCGACGACTGCTACCACGACGAAGACGGCATGGTAACCGACAATGCGTCGGATAATTGGTTGTTCCCGGCAGATGCCGAGCTCTATGCGGCAACGATTAGAAATGGGAACGGGATTCATCCGATGTTCGTATGCGTGGCGTCGACGGACTTGGAAAGTGGCATGGACGCATGGACGGCGATCCAGGACCGATTATATGTGACCGCCTCTTTCTTGCTCACCTACGATACGACGAACTCGCCGTCGACGAGCGCACTCTGGGAAGAGTTCTTGACCAGCTCGGGGCTCGAAGTCATGCCGGAATCGCAGTTGGTGGTGCAAGACGCAGTCTCGCCGTCGCCCGAGCCGACAGGGGTCGGCGGGTTCCAACCGGCTAGTGGTGATGCTTACGAGCGGCAGTTCGCGCGCTGCTATTATGCAGGGAATTACGTCGGACCGTGCGCCGTCGCCGTGAACCCCACTGCGTCGACAGTGACGAACACATTGGCTGGTGACTACACGCACACGCTTTCGCTCAGCGGCGGCGGTGTGACGGATACCGGATCGTACGCTCCTGTGGTCAGCACCGCGGGAACGCCCGCGCCGGCGTCCCTGCCCTCCGACACGGGTGTCGTAATGTTCCCCTGAGCAAGGGCACATGAGTCTGGGGAGCCGGCTAATAGCCGGCTCTCCCGTTTACGGCCAGGATGGTTCTTCCAGGGCCGTCCCAACGCTATCAACCAGCGCTTGAGGTAGCGACGAATCCGCGACCGCGTGAATGTTTTCGAAACGAATCGCGGTCTTAGTGTAGATTTCGCCGCCGGTCGCCATTGGCGCTTGCGCGTCCTCTTCGCTGACGTAATGCGCGCCGCCGATTTCGGCGAAATGGATCATCCAGGCGACGTTCGTCCCCGGCCCGCTCACGAAGTTCAACGCATCCTGCAATTGCCAGGGTGCGAAGGTGTGCTCGTCGATCCATGCCTGCCGGATACGAAAGCGTCCCGGATCGCGCGTCGGCGTGAGCCCGAGATGATAGCACGGATGTCCGTCGATCGTGTCGGTGCCGAGAAGAGCGATCGTGTAGTCGCGGTTGCGCGCGACTACCGTCGCAATCTCTTGCAGGCTGCTGCCGGGCGATGGCGAGGCGCTTGCGCGCTCGCGCGGATTCGGATCGTGAAACTCTTGGCGGATCTGGGCCACGAGCGCGGCCGAGTTGAAGGGCGTCGGCGTGGGCGCCGGCACGAACGGCGCCATGCCGAACGAATAGGTCGGCGCCAGACGGGGAACACCGAGAAAATCGATCGGCGGCAGCGGCTTGTTCAAGCGCAAGCCGAGAATACTGAGGTCCACCCCCTTCGGAATCGTCGGATGAGCGAGCTGGTAGTCGCTGATCGGATCGACCGCGATGACGTCGCGCACCGCGTCGTAATCCGCCAGGTAACGCTCGACTTTTTCTCTGCCGCCTTGAGTGACGTCGATCGCGACGTCGTACTCGAGCCGCTGTGGATAGACTTGCTGCAGCCAATACGCCCGCGCGTCGGCGAAGATCGCGTACGGATCGGGTGCCGCGGCGCGAGCCGGCGCGAACGAGAGCGCTGCGGCGACGGCGCAGAGCACGAGCGCGGCACTCCTCATCTGACGAGGAGGTTGCACCCACTCTCGACGATGACGGTGGTGGCCCGCTGCGGCACCAGCATGGAGGAGGACCCGTGGCATGCACTCGACTTCACGACGACCTTGGCCTCACCCTCGTCGAGCTTGAACGGTTGCGCGGTGTTCGCGAGCAATGTGCCGTACCTCGAAAGCGTGGTGGAGCTTGGCGGCTGGAGCCAGCCGACGTCGATCAGCGCCGGCGTCTCGTTCTGCACGCGCACCGTGCGTGTTGCGGCCGCACTTGCGACGCCGATCAGCAAGGGCGCGATGAGCGCCGCGCATATCATTCGGTAGATCATCAGAACACCTGCATCTTACAAGACTTTGCGTTGCGATCGTACCAGATCTCGAACGGCGCGATCAACGCCGCGCACACCAAGCGAAGCATCATGGTTGACCTCCTGACGAACCAAACGCGCCGAATCCCTCGTTCGTTCCCACGCGGGAAGAACGTGCAAGACCCGGGCATCGCTGCCCGGGTCTTGAAGCTCGTGCACCGCCAGGGACTCGAACCCCGAACCAATTGATTAAGAGTCAACTGCTCTACCATTGAGCTAGCGGTGCGTGTTTTGCGCCCTCCGGGACTCGAACCCGGGACCAACGGATTAAAAGTCCGCTGCTCTACCGACTGAGCTAAAGGCGCGTGTTTGGTCTCGCGCTTCGCGCTCGATCGCACATCCTGTGCTCCAAACTGTTCTCGCATCCTGCGGGAACCCGCTCGGCCGCTCGGTTCGGGCTCGACGTATTGTAGCCTTCGCAGTGGAGGTTGGCAAGCCCTTACGCCGAGGCGGGGCGCGCGATGCGGCCGAGAACCCTGGGATACCGCTCCGCGAGTTCCGCCGGTGCGAGCGGGTGCGCGAAAAGAAAGCCTTGCGCGAGGCGACATCCCGCGTTGCGCAACATCTCACACTGCTCGCTGGTTTCCACACCCTCGGCCACGACGCGGACGTTATACGCTTCCGCCAGCGTAATCAGCGTGCGGACGATCGGCTCACTTGCGAGCTGCCCATCGGTGCCCGAGACGAACGAACGGTCGATCTTGATCGAGTCGACTTGGAATTGCTGCAGGTAACGCAGCGAGGAGTAGCCCGTCCCGAAGTCATCGATGCAAATATTGAACCCGCGATTGCGTACGCGCTCGATCGTCGTGTTCGCACGTGTCCCCGCGTCCAAGACCACGCTCTCGGTGATCTCGAGCGTGAAATCCGCCGGGCGCAGACCATGATGCTCGACCGTCTGCACTAGCGTGCGTTCGAAATCCGGGTCGCTCAGCTCGGTCGCCGAGACGTTCACGTTCATGTTGAAGTCGAGCGTCCCGCCCCGGTTACGGCGCCATACCGCGAGCTGTTCGCAGGCCGTCGCCACGGCGAACCGCCCGAGCGCCTGCGCCAGGCCCGTCTGCTCGGCCAGCGGGATGAATTCGCTCGGACCGATGATGCCCTCGGTCGGATGATCCCAGCGAATGAGCGCCTCGGAACCGATCGGCGCCCCGTCGGAAAGCGAAACGATCGGCTGATAGACCATCCGGAACTCGTGCCGTTCGATCGCCAGACGCAGGTCGCTGATCAGCAGCAGCCGCTTCTGCGCGCGGTCGTGCATCGTCGAATCGAAGAGTGCGTAGCGCGCGCCGCCGCCGGCTTTGGCATGCTGCATCGCCGTCTCCGCGTCGCGCACCACGTCTTCCGCCCGCTCGTAGTTCGAAGATCCGATCGCGATCCCGACGCTGGCTCCCAAAAACACCGAGCGCGAGCCGACCGTGATCGTCTTCGAGAGCGTGTTGAGGATGCGTCGCGCGATCGATTCGACGTGCAAAATGTCGCCGAGCGACTGCAGCAGCACGGCAAACTCGTCGCCGCCAAGGCGCGCGACCACATCACGCGCATCGACCGACGAGCGCAATCGGCCTGCGATCTGCGTGAGCACGAGGTCACCGGCGCCATGCCCCAGCGACTCGTTGATCTCGCGGAAGTGCTCGAGATCGACGAACAACACCGCAAAGAACGAGTCCAAGAGCGCACCGGCTTCCTCGAACCGCCGGCGCAGATGCTCGTCGAAGAGCGCGCGGTTCGGCAGACCGGTCAAATCGTCGTGCGTCCGGCTGTGCTGGATACGCCGCTCGCTGTGTTTGAGCGCCGTCTTGTCGCGGAACATCACGATCGCAAAGCGCGCGCTCTTTTCGAGGTCGGTCACGATCGAAACCGTCGCATCGGCCCAGATTTCTCGGCCGTCAGGCGCGCGCACGTGCTGCTCGAATTCGAAGGTTTCCGAACCGTCCGACCAGAGCGAGTCGAATTCCTCACGGTGCCCTTCGATCGCCGTCTCGATCGTCTCGCCGAACATCGACCGATAGACGTCGTTCGAATCGAGCACGCTTCCCATTCGGTCGACGACCGCGATTCCGATCGCAGCGCCGTCGAAGACCGCGCGGAACTGCGCCTCGGTAAGACGGAGTGCTTCCTCGGCCTCGGTGCGGGCGAGCTCGGCCTGCAAGCGGTCCGCTTCGCGCAGCGCTTCGCGCAAGAGCTGCCGTCCGCGGCGAGCGACCACCTGGACGATTGCGATCATAATGCCCACGATACCGAGCGCGCCGATCACGAAAGCGAGGTACACGTAGCGATTGCGCTCCCGCTGGATCGCGCCGCGCGCAACCAGGTTCGCATCGAGCGCGCGCCCCGCGAGCGCATTGAGCCGCCGGGCCAGGCCGATCGTAGCGTACGCACTGCGATGCAAGAGGCCGGCGGAGACGGCGGGGCGGGGCGTGAGCATCACCCGGTTCACAACGAGGTTGGCGAAGGAACTGCCGGCCGCGTTGAGTTGCGAAGCGAGTGCCGGCAGACGCTCCCACTGTGCGCGGCCCTGCGGCGCGAGTTGAACCATCGCCTGCGCGATATGCGGCACTTGATCGCGCGAGAAATCATAGGTCTCACGCAAATTCATGAGGTTGCCCGCCGCGTCGAGACGCTGCGAGAGGCTCAAACCACCCTGCTGCGCGGCGAGATCGACGACGGCGCGGAGCCGCCGCGTCCCGGAGATCGCGAACGGCGTGCTCTGCATGAAGATGTCCGCGAGATTCTGCGCGGTGACGCTCGGATCGTAACTGAGGCCCGAGTTGTCCTGCAGCTCGTCGAGCAGACCGCCCATCGAGTTCATCAGCCAACCCATCTTCGGGAGTGCTTGCGGACCGGCCGGGAGCGCGCGTGCGCGCGCCCATTCACGGTCGATCGGCTTCCAGGCGTTGCGCAGGCCCAGTATCGCCGCGCGTCCGCGCGTGAAGTCTCCGCGCAACGCCGTGATCCGGGCCTGCGCGAGCGCGCGCGCCCGTGCGATCTGCGGGGTACGCAGCATCAAGGCGTAGCGGTACGCGTCGAGTGCGTCGATGGTGGCGAGAACGGGGCCGACTTCGGCAACGCCGACGCGTTCGCGTGTCAGGCTGGCACGGTCGAGCCCGGCTTCGCGGCCGAGGCTGAGAATCTGCACGAGCACGAAGCTGAGCACGAGCGCTGCAAGCACCGTAATAAGGATGCCAAGCGCGTCACTGAAGCGAGGCCGCCGGCTAGCTTCGCGCGTCATTGAATGAAAGGAATTCTCGAATGGCAAGAGCCCGCCTGCGAATAACTTCGGACGGGCTCTTCGATCACGTGGGGTGACTGAGGGGGGTCGAACCCCCGACCTCCGGATCCACAGACCGGCGCTCTAACCAACTGAGCTACAGTCACCGCATTTGCCGGGGCCGATGCTTCGCGCCCGGAGGGACTCGAACCCCCATCTTCGAGTTTAGAAGACTCGTGCCTTATCCTGTTAGACCACGGGCGCCAAAAAAGGCCGAGGGCGGGTACCCTGGCTAGGATACCACGCTCTCGCAAGTGGTCGGGGCGACGCGATTCGAACACGCGGCCTCTTCGTCCCAAACGAAGCGCTCTACCAAGCTGAGCTACGCCCCGCCGACCATCCATTTATACCAGCCCAGGTCAAGCAGTCTCCTCTCCCGGTCGTGAAGCGTCAGAAATCGAGTGCGTGAAATCCGACGTAGCGCGAGAAATCGATCAGCGGGAGATCGGTCGCGAAGATGCGCACTTCGTCCAAAACCAACCCGATGCGCACCGCGGCGCGCATCACGCGCACGTTGCTTCCGGGGACGAGCGCGGTGCACCACGACGCACCATACGTGCGCCGCAGCGACACGAGCGCGAAGCCGAAGAACTGGGTGAGATACGCGGCCGACGCCGCGACCATCGGACCGATCCGGCCGTCCGGCCACACGTACGCGTAGCCCACCAGCTCGTCGTTGAGCAGAAACAACGTCCCCATTGCGGCCTGCGCGAACCGGACGTGATCCTCCGGCCGCGCGGTTCCACGCGTTTCGCGATCGAGCGTGCCGATCACATGCGAATGCGCGCTCGCATCGATCGGCATCGTCACGAAGCGGTAGTCGCCCGCCGCCATCGGCAACAACTCCTCTTCCTTTGGAATCTCGCCGGCGACGCGAAGCAGCGGCACGTGCAATCCCATCCCGCGGCGCAGAAAGAACGCAAGCGACGCCGTATCGTTCGCCTCGATCACGCCGGCAAGCGAGACGTCACCCGATTCATCCGTCGCGGAGCGCAACAGTTTCCATCCCAGGCCCGCGCCGCGAAACGACGGCTCGACGTACAGCTCGCTTACGAACCACTCGTTCGCGAGTTCGTGCGCGAATGCGATCGCGATCGGTGTACCCTCGTCACGCGCAACGAATGCTCCGCGCGGCGCGTTCTCGGCCAGACTCACATAGAGACGGCGGCTGCTTTCGTCAGGCCAGCGCCGCGCAGCGAGCGCGCGGACGTCGGCCTCTTTGGCAGCGGCGATCTGCGGTTCGCTCAAGTCGCGACCGCCTGGATCAATGCGCGCGCGGCCCGTCCGCGGTGGCTGAGCTCATTTTTTTCCGCTTCGGGAATCTGACCGAACGTCTTGCCGATCGGCGGATAGTAGAAGAGCGGGTCGTATCCGAAGCCGTTCGTGCCGCGCAGCTCGGGAGCGATTTCACCGCGGACGTCGCCGCGCACGACGACCTCGCGGCCGTCCGGTAGAATGAGCGCCATCACGCAGACGAACCGCGCGCCGCGCGCCGCGCCCCCACGCACGGCAACCTCGCGCATCATCGTCGCGAGGCGATCCGGCCAGCTCGTCCGTGCCCCGGCGTAGATCGCCGAGTCGACGCCCGGTCCCCCGCCGAGCGCGTCGAGTTCGATCCCCGAATCGTCGGCCAGCACCGCCGCATCGGCGATTCCCGCCGCGCGCAATTGCGAACGCAGCGCGCGTGCTTTGAGCAGCGCGTTGTCGACGTAGCTTTCGTGGCCTTCTTCGGGATCGCGATAATCGGGGAACGTTTCGAGCACGAGCGGTGAGCCGGCCAGCATCGTACGAATCTCCGCGAGCTTTCCTTCGTTCTTACTCGCAAGGTAGGTGATCACAAACGAGGTGATTACTCCTCGAGCTTGAGGACGGCCATGAACGCTTCTTGCGGCAGCTCAACGCGGCCGACGCGCTTCATTCGTTCCTTGCCGGCCTTCTGCTTCTCGAGCAGCTTGCGCTTGCGGGTGATGTCACCGCCGTAGCACTTTGCGAGCACGTTCTTTCGCTGGGCGCTCACCGTCTCGCGTGCGACGATCTTGCCGCCAATCGCGGCCTGGATCGGCACGTCGAACATCTGCCGCGGGATCAGCTCTTTCAATTTTTCGGTGAGCGCACGTCCGCGGGCGGCTGCCTTCTCCCGCGCGACGATGAACGAGAGCGCGTCGACCGGTTCGGCGTTGAGCAAGATTTCGAGCTTGACCAAATCGCCTTCGCGATAGCCGATCACCTCGTAGTCGAGCGAGGCGTAACCCTTCGTGCGCGATTTGAGCTGATCGAAGTAGTCCACGATCACTTCGATGAGCGGCATCTCGAAGGTCAAGATCACCCGCCCGTCGTGGAGGTATTCCATGTTGAGCAGCGAGCCGCGCCGTGAGATCGTGATATCCATGATCGAGCCGACGTAATCCGGCGGCGTAATGATCGTCGCTTTCACGAACGGTTCCTCGATGGTCTCGATCACGTTGCTCACCGGCAGCTTGGATGGGTTGTCGATCATTTCTACCGTGCCGTCGGTCCGGGTCACGCGAAAGACCACTGACGGCGAGGTCGCGATCAGGTCGATGCTAAAGTCGCGCTCGAGGCGCTCTTGCACGATCTCCATGTGCAAGAGGCCCAAAAAGCCACAACGGAAACCGAACCCGAGGGCTACCGACGTTTCCGGCTCGTACGAGAGCGCGGCGTCGTTGAGTTTCATTTTTTCGAGCGCGTCGCGCAGATCTCCGTACTCCGCGCCTTCGTTCGGATAGAGGCCGCAGTAGACCATCGGCACGGCTTTGCGATAGCCTGCCAGCGCCACGTGCGCCGGTTTGGCCGCCTCGGTGAGCGTGTCGCCGACGTCGATGTCACCCAGAGACTTGATGTTCGCGATCACGTAGCCGACACTGCCCAGCGTGAGCGTCTTCGTCGGCACCATCTGCGGGCTAAAGACGCCGACTTCGGTACACTCGTAGACTTTTTGATGCGCCATCGACATAAAGCGGCTTCCCGCCTTCAGCTCCCCGTCGACGACCCGCACGTACGAGACGACGCCGCGATAGGTGTCGAACTGCGCGTTGAACACGAGACCACGCAAAAGATCGCGATGACCTTTGGGCGGCGGAATACGGCTGACGATTGCTTCGAGGATCTCGTCGATGCCGACGCCGTTCTTGGCGCTGGCAAGGATGCACTCGCTGCGCTCGATGATCAGCAGCTCCTCGACCTCGCCCATCACGCGCTCCGGATCCGCCGCCGGCAGATCGATTTTATTGATCACCGGAATGATCGTGAGGTCATGCTCGAGCGCGAGGTGATAGTTCGCCAGCGTCTGTGCCTCGATACCCTGGGCCGCGTCGATGATCAGCAAGGCGCCCTCGCACGCGGCCAGCGAGCGAGAGACTTCATACGAAAAATCCACATGACCCGGCGTGTCGATCAGGTTGAGCTGATACGTCTCGCCGTTGCGCGCCTTGTAGTTCAGCGTGACGGGATGCATGCGAATCGTGATCCCGCGCTCGCGCTCCAGATCCATCGCGTCGAGCGCCTGCTCTTCCATGTCGCGGGCGGCGACCGTGCGGGTCAATTCGAGGAGGCGATCGGAGAGCGTCGTTTTCCCGTGATCGATGTGCGCGATGATACAAAAATTGCGGACATTCGCCGCAATTTCGATCCGATGGGGATTTTCGGCTTTGATGCTCATCCTAGAAGTAGCAAGCGCTGTACACCGCTCGCTGGAGAATCGGCACGATCACAAAGTTGATCAGGACGATCAGCACGAGAAACGCCATGTCGAGACCGCCGAGCGGCGGTATGATTCGACGAATCGGCGCAAGCACCGGCTCGACCACCGCGGCAAGGTAGCGCACCCATGGTCCGCGCAGATCCGGGATCCACGACAAGATGGCATAGACGAAGAGCAGCACCGAGTAGGCGCGAAAGACCCAGACGATCAGTTGATCGAGTTGGCACATGAACACGATGTTCCAGCTTCTACGGTAGCTTGGCTAAGACATTTGCCGGTACGCCGTGGAGATACGGCGTCGGATTGACCGGCGAGCCATCGTACATGATCTGGTAGTGCAGGTGTGGTCCGGTTGCAAAGCCCGTCGCGCCGACCAGGCCGATCGCTTCGCCCTTATACACGTGCGTCCCGACGGAAACGAGGACGCGCGAGAGGTGTGCGTACCAGGTGTGGTACCCGTTGCCGTGATCGATGTCGATCTTGATGCCGTATCCGCCGTCGTAGCCGTTGGCGACCACGACGCCGGCCGCCGCCGCGTGAACCGTCGTGCCGTAATCCGCGCCTAAATCCACGCCGGGATGGAACTCGACGTCGGGATAGGTGCGATAGCAATAGCAACCGATGATCGGTGCGTCACCGACGGGATTGATCGACGGAATCGCCGCGATCATCTGCGCCCGCGCCAGATCGCGGATGTGGCGGATGTTGAGCACGCGCATCGCCAGCGTCCGGTCCGCGTCGGACTCGTGGGCGAGCGCGTCGCTCTCGGCGCTCAGGATACGCATGCGCGCCGCCGCCGCCTGCAGCGTGGCTCCTCTCACCCAGGACGTTTTTCTGCGCACCGGCGCAGACGGCGGCGCGCCGATCAGCTGACGGATCTCGGTATTTTGCCGCTGCACGTGCTGCAGCGCTTTGCACAACGTCTCGGTCTGCCGGTCGATCTGCCGGAGCGTTGCCTGCTGCGCCGCGGCCTGCGCGGCCAAGTGCGCAACCTGCATGCGCGCGTGCACGACCTCGGCAAACGCGAAACCGATTGATCCGAGGATCACGAGCGCAAGCGCGCTCAACACCGCGGCGACATGCCGGCGCCGTATTTGAAAGCGATGAACCGTCTCGCCCCGTTCGGGGACGATTTTCACATAATATCGATCGGTTATCATGCCTGCGCTGATCGCGCCCGTTCGATCGCACGAAGTTCTTCTTCCGAAGCGTTGACTGCCGGTTTGTATCCGTGAACGGCTTTGCCGTACGTGCGTGTGTCGGTACGCGAATAGATACTCGAGATCACGACGCCGTCTCCCTCACGATTGAGCAGAGCCAGCGCGTAGGAGAGTTCCGAACCGGTATCCTCAAAGGCGTCGTAGCGGACGAACCCGACCCGCGAGAGGTCCGTACGAGCCAGGCCTTCGAGTTCGCTTACCTGCTGGACGACCCTTTTGAGGGTCGCCTGTTCGGCTCCCAGGGTCCCTTCGGTATCCGCCAGCGCATGGGCGCGGCGCAGCGCCGGCGCGACGACGGCCAGATGATAGATGATGAGCGCGGCCAGGGCCGCGGCGAAGGCTGCGAGCGCAGCGTAGATCGTCAATGTCGGCATAGCACAGTACGGAGTCGGAGCAGCACAATAAGGAACCACGACGAGGGCTGAGGTATTTCACGGCACCCGTAAGGACTCGCTTACCGTTGCTACCTTCCGGTCCTGGCGGGGTTCACAAGGTTACGCCGCGTGAAGCCCAACCCCCATCATGGCCCCGCCATGATACCATAGGGCCTCGGCCGCCGTTGCCGAGGAGGTCACACGCGTGAACGCCCTGCTTGCCTTGGTGCTTTTCAGTGCAACGTTCGCTTCGGGAGCAACCGTTCCGCAAGCGATGATCGCATTGCCCTGCGGCGGGTCCAACCTCTCGCCGCAGCTTCGGTGGAGCGGCGTTCCATCCGGCACGCGCAGTCTTGCGCTCGTTCTCCACGATCCCGACGCGCCGCATCCCGGCGGCTTCTATCATTGGGTCGTCTACGATCTCCCGCCCCGCAGCGGCGAACTCGCGGCCGCGGCGCCGATTCCTGCATCGCGCTCGGGCCGCAACGACTCCGGCAGCATCGGCTACTTCGGCCCCTGCCCGCCGCCCGGCAAGCTCCATCACTACCACCTGACCCTCTATGCCCTCGACGTAGCGGTACGCAGCATGCAGCCGTTGGACGCGGAAGAACTCCAGCAACGAATGCGCGGGCACATTCTCGCCCAAACCGAATTGGTTGCCGTGCTGCAACGAACGAGGAGAGACTGACCGATGGAAGACGTCACGATCAAAGTCCGCGAAAATGGCCCGTATCTGGTGACCGGCCGCGTGCGGTTGACCGATGCCGAGGGCACCGAGTACACGGTCGAAGAGAACTTCGTCTTGTGCCGCTGCGGCGGATCGGCGAACAAGCCGTTCTGCGACGGCACGCACCGCACCAACGGCTTCGAAGCCATGCAGCGCGCCCCGCAATAGGAGTAATCAATGCCCTCGTACGTTCGCGCCGGCTCCCTCCCTCACAAGCGCCACATCCAATTTCGGCGCCCCGACGGCGGACTCTACGCGGAGGAGCTCTTCTCCACCAAGGGCTTCGAAAGCGTCTATTCGCTGCTCTACCATCTGCGGCCGCCGACCGCCACGCTCGAAGTGCGCCAGTGGGACCGCCCCGCCTCGCACTTCGTGCCGAACGAACCGCTCCGCAATCGTCACTTCAAGACGGCGCGCGTGCACACCGGCGGCGACGCGATCGAATCGCGCCGCCCGGTTTTGGGCAACGACGACATCACGATCGCGATCGCGCAGGCCGATCGCCCGATGGAGTATTGGTATCGGAATACCGGCGGCGACGAGTTGCTCTTCATCCACGAAGGTGCGGGCGTGATCGAGACGCCCTTCGGCGAGCTTGCATTTCGCGCCCACGACTACGTGGTGATTCCGACCGGCACCACCTACCGCGTGCTGCCCGCATCGCCGGCGCGAATACTCGTGCACGAGTCACGCGGCATGGTGACGATCCCACGCCGCTACCGCAATGAGTTCGGTCAGCTCGAAGAACACGCTCCCTATTACGAGCGCGACTTTCGCGCACCGGTGCTCAAGGCACCCGTCGATGCGCGCGGCGAGTACGAGGTGCGCGTGAGCAACGCCGGGCGCCACGCGATCTACGTCGTGCAGAATCACCCGTGCGACGTCGTCGGTTGGGACGGCTATTGCTATCCGTACGCGTTCAATCTCGAAGAGTTCGCGCCGATCACCGGCAAGCTGCATCAGCCGCCGCCGGCGCACGCGACGTTCGAGGCGCCCGGAGCCGCATTCTGCGCGTTCGTGCCGCGCCTCTTCGACTATCATCCGCTGGCGATTCCCGTTCCGTACAATCACTCGAGCGTCGATTGCGACGAAGTGATCTTCTACGTGAGCGGCAACTTCATGAGCCGGCGCGGCGTCGAAGCGGGATCGGTCACGCTGCACGCCGCGGGTGCGCCGCACGGGCCGCAGCCGGGAGCCGTCGAGGCGAGCCTCGGCGCCAAGTCGACCGACGAGATCGCGGTCATGGTCGACACCTTCAAACCGCTGCATCTCGCGCCGTCGGCGCTCGAGGTCGAAGACGAGCAGTACTACCGCTCTTGGGTGGAAGAACCCGCTCCGACGCGTTAACGGGCCGGTCGAATCATTCCCCGCGCCCTGCCGAAGCCGATGCGAAACTCGCCTTGTTCGCACCAGCCGCGCAGCGTAATCTCGTCGCCGTCCTGAAGGAACCCGCGCACCTCGCCGTCCGGAAGGTGGATCGGCTTGGTGGCGTTCCACGTCAACTCGATCAGGCTGCCTTGGGATTCCGGCTCGCTCCCGCTGATCGTTCCCGACGCGTACAAATCGCCGGGCCGGATCTGCGTTCCGTTCGACGTAATGTGCGCAAGCTGTTGTGCGATGCTCCAGTAGAGCGTCTTGAAGTTCGTACGCGCGAGCGTGACCGGCGCGGTACCGCGTGCGCGCATCTGCGCCGTCGAAAGATCGATTACGAGCTTGATGTCGTATGCCGAACGCTCGGACCCCCGCAAGTAGTTCAGCGGTGCCGGATCTTGCGGCGGACCGAGCGTCCGAAAGGGCTCGAGCGCATCGAGCGTGACAATCCAGGGCGAGATCGTCGTTGCGAACGATTTTCCGAGAAACGGTCCGAGCGGCTGATATTCCCATGCCTGAATATCGCGTGCGCTCCAATCGTTCACCAGCACCAGACCGAAGACGTGCTCGCGCGCTCGCCCGATCGGGATCGGTTCGCCCAGCCGATTTCCCGGACCGGTGACGAAACCGACCTCGAGTTCGATGTCCAGACGCTGGCTCGGCCCGAACGCCGGAACGTCACTGCCCGCAGGTTTGCGCTGGCCGTTCGGACGCACGATCGGCGTATCGTCGATCACGATCGTGCTCGCCCGTCCATGGTAGCCTACCGGAAGATGACGCCAATTCGGCAGCAGCGGATCCGTGTTCGGGCGAAAGAGCTTCCCCAAATTCGTCGCGTGTTCCAGCGATGAGTAGAAGTCGACGTAATCCCCGATCTCGATCGGCACGAGCATACGCGCGTCGCGCTGCTCGACGAAAAATGCGTCCGGATTTCGGTCGCGTAGTGCGGCGTTGCCGCGATCGTCGCCGCGAAGCAAGGCCGCCAGGTGCAGACGCAGCCGCTTCCAAACCGGCGGGCCGGCGGCGAGGAACGGATTGAGCCGCGGCGCGGTCAGCAGTTCGGGTTCGCAGATGCCCTCGACCAGGCCCGAATCCGCGAGCGCGTGCAGATCGAGAATCTGCGTGCCGATCGCGACACCGAGATGGGCACGCCCGCCGCGCTCGAAGGCGCCGTAGGGCAGGTTGTAGATCGTGAAGTCGCTCCCCGGCGGAACGGGAATCCACGAATCGATGTGCGGCACCTTCGAAGCCTAGCCGGGCGGCAAGATTTCGAGCGCGCGCAGATCCTCGACCGGCTCGGTGAAGCTGCAACTGCCGTATCCGACGAAACGCGTGCTGCGCATCACCGCCAGTTCGCCCGCGCCGATCTCCTGATCGCGCCAACGCAGCGAGCTTCCCAACTCGAATGCGTCGGGGTCCTCTTCGCCCACGATTGCCTCGAGGGTGGAACGGTCGACGTGCGGTGCGAAGGCGGCCGCAGCGAGCAGGTTGAGGAAGCCGTGCATGCTCACGCCGATCTCGCGGTTGAAGTGCCGTACCGGGTGATGCAGGCCGGCCGTCGCCTTGAAGCGGGTCCCGGCCTCCTGGGTCGCAACGAGAAACGCGGCAACGTCGGCAATACTCGGATAGGCCTCCGGTTCGACTCCGCCGCAGCGAAGTTTGGCCCCGAGGCGCCACGCGGCTAGCGCCTCCATCGCGTTCGTGAGTTCTTCGGTGCCGGCGCCGCGCGGCAGTTCGACGTAGGACGGCAGCTCGCGCAAGCCGGCGCGCTTTGCCCGCGCCGCGCACTCCGCGATCGTCAGGTCCCCCAGCGGCACCTCGAGCGCTGCGATCTCGGCCCAGTTCTCGTTACGCGCTTCCGCCACGAGCTCGAACGCCTCGGGCGCGGCGATCACCGAAAGTGCGACCCGTTCGCGCCCGGCGAGAAGGTCGCGGATCTCCGCCAACCGCGAGACCGGAATCACGAACCGGCCGAGCATCCACGCCTGCGCGCCGGCGCGCGCCCGGTCGTATTCTTCTAAGGCCTCCTCCACCGCAAGCAGCGCCGGGGGAAAGAGCCCGGCGTAGTCGATGAGGTGCTCGAAGGCGGCGCGAACCGCGTGGGTCGGGACGGTCGTAGTCATCGTTTTCTCTTTCGACAGGGCCCCTCCCGACGCTTCGCCAAGCCCTGCCATCATGAGCACGAGCACCGAAGCGCGCAGTAATCCGCTGGCGAGAATCGACTGGGACTACGTCGAGTTTTACGTCGGCAACGCAAAGCAGGCCGCTCACTACTATATGTCGGCGTTCGGCTTCGATCAAGTCGCGTACGCCGGTCCTGAAACCGGCATCAAAGACCGCTGCAGCTACGTGCTCGAACAAAACGCGCTCCGCTTCGTGATCACGGCCAGCCTGCGCAGCGACGGCGAGATCGCCCAACACGTGCTGCTTCACGGCGACGGCGTCAAGGACGTCGCGATTTTGGTGGAAGACGTCCGCGCTGCGTATGCTCGCGCGATCGCCGGCGGCGCGAAATCGCTCGCCGCTCCGGCCGAATCCTCGGATGCGAGCGGACGCATCGTGCGCGCGACGATTGCCGCCTACGGCGATACCGTGCACACATTCGTGCAGCGCGACGGATATCGGGGCGCCTTCATGCCGGGCTATGTCGAAGCGCGCCGGAGTCTCCCGGGCAGCAAGAAGCCCGGTTTGCGGTTCATCGACCATTGCGTCGGCAACGTCGGGTGGGGAGAAATGGACGCTTGGGGCGATTTTTACGCCAACGTCTTCGGCTTCTCGCAGCTCGTCTCGTTCGACGATAAGGATATCTCGACCGAATACACCGCGCTCAAGTCCAAGGTGATGACCGATCCGCGCCATCAAGTGAAGTTCCCGATCAACGAACCGGCGCACGGCAAGAAGAAATCGCAGATCGAGGAGTATCTCGAATTCTATAAAGGCTCGGGCGTGCAGCACATCGCGATCCGCACCGACGACATCGTGGCGACGATCGACGCGCTGCGCTACAACGGGGTCGAGTTCTTGGACACGCCCGATAGCTATTACGAGCTTCTCGGCGAGCGCGTGGGAACGATCGACGAATCGCTCGACGTGCTGCGCCAACGCCGGATCCTGGTCGATCGCGACGATCTCGGGTACATGCTTCAAATCTTCACCAAACCGCTTCAGGACCGGCCCACGGTGTTCTTCGAGATCATCCAGCGCAAGGGCAGCCTCTCGTTCGGGAAGGGCAATTTCAAGGCGCTCTTCGTGTCGATCGAAAAAGAACAGGAGAAGCGCGGAACCTTGTAAGAAAGAGAACCCCAGTCACACTCTGGCACTGGGAGGTTCTCTCATGTCCGATCTTTCATTTCAGCAACGGTTGGACGCTCTCGAACGCAAAACGACGTCCCTGCGGCGCATGTTGATTCTCATGGTGGTCCTCTTTGCACTCGCCGCAACGATCGCCACCACGCAGGCGCAGCAAAAGGACCTCACCTTTTCCGATGCAGCCGGCAACGTGCGCGTCCGCATCGATGCCCAAGGCTTTCATCTCTTCGACGCCAAGGGCACCACGCAGCTCGTCCTAGGTCCTTCTTCGGCGGAAACTCCGGTTCTCGCTTTTTACGACGAAACCGGCGCACAGCGCATGTGGGTCGGCTATCACAACAATCCCTACATCGACATGGCCGGCGCCAACGGCAAAGACCTCATCGAGATCGCCGCCAGCGACTATCCGAGCGAAAAAATTTACGACTCATCCAACACCGAGCGGCTGTATCTGGGCATGAGCAGCGGGAACGGTGATCTGCTGCGCATGTTTGCCAAGGACGGCCATGAGGTGGTGGATCTCGGACAGACCGATCAGGAAGACGGTCTGCTGCGAATGTTCGCGACGACCTCGCAACAGGTGGTCAGCCTCGAAGGACAAGCCACGCCCTTTCTCCAGTTCAACCAGTCAGACGGCAAAGAACGCGGCGTGATCGGCGTCTCGGGTACCGGCGGCTCGCTGCTCAAGCTCTTCGACAACAACGGAACCGAGCGCGTCTACGCGGGCGAATACACCGATGGTACGAGCGGCTTTACGAACTACAACGCGACCGGCGCGGTCACGTGGAGATCGCCGTAGACGACGCATGCCGGGGATTGGGACTGCGGTCAACGAAGCTTCGGGGTCCTATGCCGGCCCTGCTCAGCCCGAACATTCCCGTCGACGCGGTCATGCTCGAGTCGCGCGCGGCCTCGCTTGCGAAACGGTCGATCAAAACCTCCGCCAAGCTCGAGGGTATCACGCTCGCGATCCGCTGCATCGATCTCACCACGCTCGAAGGGAAGGATTCCAACGGGCGCGTTCGCTCGCTCTGCGCGAAAGCGGTGAACCCGCGGCCGGGCTGGCCCAACGTTCCGAGCGTCGCCGCGGTCTGCGTTTACCCGAATCTGGTTCCCGCCGCCAAAGACGCGCTGCGCGGCACCTCGGTCAAAGTTGCTTCGGTTGCAACCGCGTTTCCGAGCGGACTCTCGAATCTCGAGGTCAAGCTCGCCGACGCCGCCGCGGCGCTCGCAGCCGGCGCGGACGAGATCGACATGGTGATCGATCGGGGCGCATTTCTCTCCGGCGACGAGCGCGCGGTCTTCGAAGAGATCGCCGCGGTCAAGCAGCTCTGCGGCGACGCGCATCTCAAAGTCATTCTTGAGACGGGCGAACTCGGGACCTACGACAACACCCGCCGCGCAAGCGATCTCGCACTGGAAGCAGGCGCAGACGTGATCAAGACCTCGACCGGAAAGGCCGGCACCAACGCGACCTTCCCCACGGCGCTGGTGATGTGCGAGGCAATTCGCGATTTCGCGCGCCGCACGGGCGAACGGCGCGGCCTCAAAGTCGCGGGCGGCGTGCGCACGACCAAACAAGCTCTGACCTATCTGGTCATCGTCAAAGAGACGCTCGGCGATACGTGGTTGGGACCGGACCGATTTCGTATCGGCGCGAGCGCGTTGCTCGACGATTTGCTGATGCAACTGGAAAAAGAAGAAACGGGTCACTACGCGGGAACCGACTACATACCAAAGGACTAGGAGCCTGGCAAGAGGATGGCGATCTTCGATTACGCGCCGGCGCCCGAAAGCGTGCGGCCACAGATTCGCGAAGACTACGGGCTGTTCATCGACGGACGCTGGACGCCGCCCGCGAGCGAGACGTATTTCGATACCGTCAATCCGGCAAGCGAGACCACCCTCGCTCGCGTCGCCTACGCGAATGACGCCGACGTCGACCGTGCGGTTCGCGCCGCGCGCAAGGCGTACGATAAATACTGGCGCAAGCTCAAGAACGCCGACCGGGCAAAGTACATCTATCGCATCGCGCGGTCGATCACCGAGCGCTCACGCGAACTTGCGGTCCTCGAAACGATGGACGGCGGCAAGCCGATCAAGGAGTCGCGTGACTTCGACGTCCCGACTTCGGCGGCGCACTTCTTCTATTATGCGGGCTGGGCCGACAAGCTCGAGTGGGTGATGCGCGCCGGTCGCGAGCCGCAATCGCTCGGCGTCTGCGGCCAGATCGTGCCGTGGAATTTTCCGCTCCTGATGGCGGCGTGGAAACTCGCGCCCGCGCTTGCCTGCGGCAACACCGTCGTGCTCAAGCCTGCCGAGACCACACCCTTGACCGCGCTCGCCCTCGCGCAGATCATCGAAGAAGCCGATCTTCCGCCCGGCGTGGTCAACGTCGTGACCGGTGACGGCGCGACCGGAGCGGCGCTGGTCGAACATCCCGACGTGGACAAAATCGCCTTCACCGGGTCCACCGAAGTCGGCAAGGCGATCGCGCGACGCTTGAGCGGAAGCGACAAGCGCCTCACGCTCGAACTCGGCGGCAAGGCGGCCCACATCGTCTTCGCCGACGCCCCGATGGACCAGGCGATCGAAGGCGTGGTCAACGGAATCTATTTCAATCAAGGTCACGTCTGCTGCGCCGGCTCGCGGCTGCTCGTCGAGGAACGGGTGCACGACGAGATCGTCGTGCGGTTGACCGAGCGGCTGCAGACGCTGCGCTTGGGCGATCCGCTCGATAAGAATACCGATATCGGTGCGATCAACTCGCGCGCGCAGCTCGATAAGATCGAAGAACTGGTGCGCAGCGGCGTCGAGCAGGGAGCGACGCTCGTCCAGCAGCAGTGCGACCTGCCGGCGCGCGGATTTTTCTTTCCGGCCTCCTTTTTCACCAACGTGCACCAATCGCATCGCATCGCGCGCGAGGAAATCTTCGGCCCCGTGCTCTCGATTCTCACCTTCCGCACGCCCGACGAGGCGGTCGAGAAGGCGAACAATACGCCGTACGGGCTCTCGGCGGGCGTCTGGACCGACAAGGGAAGCAAGAACATGTGGGTGGCACAGCGCCTGCGTGCGGGCGTGGTGTGGTGTAACACCTTCAACCAATTCGATCCCAGTTCGCCCTTCGGCGGGTTCCGCGAATCCGGATTCGGCCGCGAAGGCGGCGTCCACGGGCTCTACGAGTACCTGGCCCACCACTAAGAGCTCTGGGACGATGCTCGGCGAACGCGACCTTCGGCTCCTCGACGATCTGCTCTCGCGTTCTCCGCTCGCAATCATCGCGTGGGATGCCGGCTATCGCATAACCTACTGGTCGGCACGCGCGGCCGACATGTTCGGCTACAGTTGGTCGGAGGTCGTCGGAAAGACGATCGACGACTTCGATTTCGTCGCACCTGCCGACAAACCGATCGTGCGGGAAGTCCAGCAGCGGCTCGACGGGCTCGATACGATCCGCACGCTCGTCAACGTCAACCGCAATCATCGCGCAAACGGAGAGATTCGTACCTGCCGCTGGACGACGTTCGCCGTACAGGACAGCAGCACGTACCATGCGCTTTCGTACGCGGAGGATCTCACCGACGCCCTCTCCGCGCAAAACGCGCTCGCCGAAAGCGAAGAACGCTTCCGTTCGCTTTTCGAGAACAACCCCGCCGGCATCATCGAGGTCGGCCGCGACGGCATCATCCTCGATATCAACGAGGCGACGATGCGCACCGGCGGCTTCGAGCGCGAAGCCGTGATCGGCCGGCACTTCGACGAGTTCCTTCCCGAGCGCGAGCATTATCGCGCGGCTGCGGCGTTCAATCGCGCGTTGGACGGCGAGCCGGTCACGATCACCGTCGAGTCGGTGCGTGCCGACCGCACGCCCTACGAATTGGAAGTCACGCTGATCCCGCAATACAAAGACGGTGAACGCGTCGGCATCTACGGCGTCCTGCAGGACATCACCGAGCGCCGGGCGGCCGAACGCCGCGCCGAGATGCAAAGCCTGCGCATCCGGAACTTGTATTTCATTGCAGCGAGCGGCGACTACCCCGACGTTCGCATGCGCGCCTCGCTCGAAATGGGCTGCCATGCGTGCGATCTCACCCTCGGCGCCGTCGTCGAGATCGCGCGCGGCGGCCCGCGCATCGAGGCCGTCTACCGCGAACCGGGCGCGGATACGATCTCCGACGATGCGATCAACGTCATGGCGCAGGAAGTTGCCGCGCTTCCCGGCGCCGCGATTCCCGTGCCGTTCCGCAACGGGATCGCGATGCGGCTCGACGTCGCGGGTGACCCTTACGGCGCGCTCGTCTTCGCGGATCCGCACGGCGCGATTCGCGAGTTCTCCTCGACCGACGCCGACCTGCTGGGATTGATCGCAACGCTCATCGCGGGAACGATCGATCGCAGCCGCCAGCGGGCGCGCCTGCGCGCGATGGCGTACTTCGACGCCCTCACCGGGTTGCCCAACCGCGTTTTTCTCGCCGAAAAACTGCGGGACGCGATCGAGGTAGCGCAGTCGCGGCTGGGCCGCGTCGCCGTGCTCTTCCTCGATTTGGACCGCTTCAAAGACGTGAACGACACGCTCGGACATGCGCGCGGCGACCGGCTACTGCAAATGGTGGCGCAACGTTTGGTCAAGGAGCTCGGCGACGATGCGACGATCGCCCGCATGGGCGGCGACGAGTTCGTCGTGCTCATGACCGATTGCCGCGACGCGGACCACGTGCGCGACGTCGGCGAGCGCATCATCGCGATCGTCAGCGAACCGTTTTCGCTCGACGAATACGAACAGTACATTTCGACCAGTATCGGCGTCGCCGTCTATCCCGAGGACGGTCGCGACGACCAGACCTTGATCAAGAACGCGGACATCGCCATGTACCGCGCCAAGGACCGCGGGCGCAACGGCTACTATTTTTACAATCCCACGCTCGAAGCGCCGATTCACATGCGCCTCTCGCAGGAGAAACTCTTGCGGCGCGCGCTCGAGTACGATCAATTCGTCGTCTACTATCAGCCGCAGCTCGATCTGCGTACCGGCGAGGTGGTTAGCGTCGAAGCGCTGGTGCGCTGGAACCATCCCAAGAGCGGCTTGATCGAACCCTCGCACTTCATTCCCAGCGCCGAGATTTCGGGATTGATCGTACCGCTCGGCGATTGGGTGCTCGAAACCGCCGCCAAACAGGTTCATCTCTGGCGTGAAGAACTAGCGCCGCTGCGGCTGGCGGTCAATCTCTCCGGTCGCCAGTTCCATCAGCGCGATCTTCGCCGCCGGGTGCTGCACGCGATCGAGAGCGCGCATCTCGAACCGGAATTCTTGGAGGTGGAGATCACCGAGAGCGTCGCGATGTCGGACGCGGCGCAGACCGTCGGCATCGTGCGCGATCTCAAGGCACTGGGCATCAGGCTCGCGGTCGACGATTTCGGCACCGGCTACTCATCGCTCGCCTACCTGCGCCGGTTTTCGCTCGACGTCTTGAAGATCGATGGGTCGTTCGTGGTCGGCGTCGGGCACGAAGTTTTCGATGAAACGATCGTGAAGACGGTGATCGGCATGGCGCACAGCCTCGGCCTCGAGGTCGTTGCCGAAGGCGTCGAAACGCTGGGACAACTGGCATTCCTCACCGAAAACGGCTGCGACTTAGTCCAGGGCTACGCGATCGCACCGCCGCTCCCGGCGGCCGAGTTCGAAGAGTTCGTTCAGCGCCGGCGCGATGCGCGCGCCGTATCGGGGTAAAGGAACAAGCGATGATTTCGACGACACCGGGCTTGGACCGCCGCGCTCTCTCCGATTGGTATCGCCGAAATCGCGAGCGTTCGGCGCAGATCTTCGCGCTGGTCGATGAAAGCGCGTTCCTGCAGCGCCCGATCCCGCTGCGTCATCCCTTCATCTTTTACGAAGGACACTTGCCTGCGTTCAGTTTCCTCACGCTCAACGAGCGCGCACTCGGACAGACACCGCTCGACCCGGCGCTCGAACGTCTCTTCCAGCGCGGCATCGATCCTTCATCGCCGGACGCGGCGCGTTCGCACGAGCGGGAGGACTGGCCCTCCCGCGCGCAGGTCGAGCGCTTCGCCCGTGAATGCGATGAGCGCGTACTGGACGCGCTGGCCAACGCCACCCTCGTCGATCCCGCGGTTCCGCGGCTGCGGCGCGGCCAAGCGGCGTACACGATCCTCGAGCACGAGCCGATGCACCACGAAACGTTGCTCTACATCATCCATCAGCTCGACTATCGCTACAAAGGCCGCATCGCGCAGGAGCACCACGACCATGCACGCGCCGAGAATCCGATGCAAACCGTGTCCGCCGGAATCGCGCGGCTCGGTGCCGATCCCGACACGGCCGTTTTCGGTTGGGACAACGAATTTCCGGCGCACGAGGTCGCCGTTCCGCGTTTTGCAATGGCGCGCTATCCGGTGACCAACGGCGATTGGCTGCGCTTCGTCGCCGACGGCGGCCCGGTTCCACACTTCTGGATCGAGCGCGACGGCGAATTCTTCCTCCGTGGGGTTTTCGAAGAGCTACCGCTTCCGCGTTCCTGGCCGGTCTACGTCAGCCACGATCAAGCGCAGGCCTATGCGACATGGGTCGGAATGCGTCTGCCGACCGAAGCGGAGTTCCATCGCGCGGCGTACGGCACGCCCTATGGTGAAGAACGCAGCTATCCATGGGGTGACGCGCCGCCGGATTCGATGGACGGCAATTTCGACTTCGAACGGTTCGACCCCGAACCGGTGGACGCGCATCCGGCCGGTGCCAGCGCGTGGGAAATCGAGGACTTGATCGGAAATGGATGGGAATGGACTTCGACCGTTTTCGGACCGTTTCCGGGATTCGTGCCGATGGCTTCCTATCCCGAGTACTCGGCCGATTTCTTCGACGGCCGGCATTACGTCATGAAAGGCGCTTCGCCGGTCACGGCGCGAGAGTTGATTCGGCCTTCCTTCCGCAACTGGTTCTACGGCGACTATCCCTTCATGTACGCGAAGTTCCGCTGCGTCGCCTAATCGCGGTCCTTCTGCTCGCGGCGTGCACGCGGGCCGGCGTTTCGAACGTTTCGAACGCTTCGCTGACCATCGCCGTACCGATCGTCCCGAACACGCTCAACCCGATCCTCGCGACCGAGAACATCGAAGGCTTGGTAGACGATCTGCTCTTCGCCAAGCTGGTCACGCTCGACGCGCATCAACACCACGTTCCGGATCTGGCGGCGGTCGTTCCGAGTCTTGCCAACGGCGGCATCAGCCGCGACGGCCTCACGATCACCTACCGCCTCCGCAAGAACGCGAAGTGGACCGACGGTCAGCCGGTCACCAGCGCCGACGTCAAGTACACCTACGAGCAGATCATGAACCCGAACAACAACGTGGTCTCGCGCCACGGCTTCGACATGATCCGCTCTCTCGATACGCCCGATCCCTACACCGTCGTCCTCCACATGAAACGCGTCTTTCCGCCGATCGTCGATTATTTTTTCGGTGAGAGCGACGATCCGTACGACATTCTTCCCGCGCACGTGCTCGAACACGTCACCAACTTGAATACGGCACCGTTCAACGCCGAGCCCAGCGTAAGCGACGGACCGTACCGGTTCGCGCGCTGGGTTCGCGGCGACCGGATCGTGCTCACCGCGAACGACGACTACTTCGGCGGCGCGCCCACGATCCGAGAACTCGACATCAAACTGATCCCGGACTCGAACACGACGGCGGCACAGATGCGAACCGGTGAGTCGCAACTCGCGATCACGATGTCGGGCCCCTCCTATCACTCGCTCGAGAACGACCCCAACGTGAAACTGCTGCCCGTCGAGGCGCCGGTCTACGACGCGTTCATGTTCAACCTGGCGCACGCGCCGCTCGACGATAAGACGGTGCGCGTCGCGCTCGCGTACGCGACCGATCGCGCCTCGATCATGCACGACAACGAGTTTGGCGAGGCGAGCATCGGCGTCGGCGATCTCTCTCCCTTTTATTGGGCCTACGATCCGAACCTGAAAGCCCAGCCCTACGATCCCGCCAAGGCGAAGGCACTACTACAGGCCGACGGCTGGATTCCCGGTCCCGGCGGCATCCGCGCCAAGAACGGAACGAAGCTTTCGCTGCTCTTCGTGTACCCGCAGGGCAGCGACATCGCCCGCAACGTCATCGTGGAGATCCAGCAGATGTGGCGCGCCGTCGGCGTCGACATCCAACCGAAGAGCTATCCCTACGCATCGCTCTACGCTCCCGCGGCGGACGGCGGCGTGTTCTACGGCGGGAAGTTCGACGTTGGGTTCTACGCCTGGATCTCGGGCGGCGATCCCGACGATTCCTCGCAGTGGCTCAGCACCGAGATACCGCCGGCCGGCAACAACGTCGACCGCTATATCTCGCCCCAGATGGACGCTGCGCAGCGCCTCGCGCTCTCGACCTTCGACGTCGCGGTACGCAAGCGCGCGTCCGCGCAGATCGAACGGCTGCTCGTGAACGACGTGCCGGCGATCTTCCTCTTCTACCAAAAGCAGCGCTATGCGTTTACGCCGGCTCTGCGTAATTTCGAACCGAACGGCATCGGCGAGGCGTGGAACGCTTCGCAGTGGACGTTATCTTCCCCATAACCACTTCCTAAGGAGCCTCCGGTGACCACGACAACGAGAACCAAGGTTGCGGTGACCGTCGCGTACGGCGACGGCATCGGACCCGAAATCATGGACGCGACGCTGCGCATCATCGAGGCGGGCGGCGCCGCACTCGACGTCGAGCGCATCACGATCGGTGAATCGATCTACGAAAAGGGCTTGGACAGCGGAATCGAGCCGTCGGCATGGGAGTCGCTCCGGCGGACCAAGGTCTTTCTCAAGGCCCCGATCACGACGCCGCAAGGCGGCGGTTTCAAGAGCCTCAACGTGACCGTCCGCAAGACGCTGGGCATGTACGCCAACGTGCGGCCATGCGCCTCACTGTACCCATTCGTGGCAACGAAACATCCGAACATGGACATCGTGATCGTGCGCGAGAACGAGGAGGACGTGTACGGCGGCATCGAGCATCGCCAGACCAATCAGGTCGCGCAGTGCCTCAAACTGATCTCCCGGCCCGGCAGCAAGCGCATCATCCGTTACGCCTTCGAATACGCGCGCGCAAACAAGCGCCAAAAAGTCACGTGCTTCACCAAAGACAACATCATGAAGATCACGGACGGGCTGTTCCACCGGACGTTCGAAGAGATCGCCAAGGAATATCCGGAGATCGAACACGAGCACTGGATCGTCGACATCGGCGCGGCCAAGTTGGCGGACACGCCCGAAGCGTTCGACGTGATCGTGATGCCCAATCTCTACGGTGACGTGCTCTCCGACGTCGCCGCCCAGATCACCGGCTCGGTCGGTCTGGCGGGTTCGGCCAACATCGGCGATCACGGCTCGATGTTCGAAGCGATTCACGGTTCGGCGCCGCGCCGCGCCGGCCAGAACCTCGCCAATCCCTCCGGGTTGCTGCACGGCGCGATTCTCATGCTCGTGCACATCGCTCAGGCCGACGTCGCGGAGCGCGTGCACAATGCGTGGCTGCGCACCATCGAAGACGGGATCCACACCTACGACATCTACAAAGCGGGTGTCTCGAAAGAGAAGGTTGGAACCAAGGAGTTCGGCGACGCGGTCATCGCGCGACTCGGGCAAGCGCCGCAGCAACTCAAACGCGCGGAATACGCGAAGGACGTTCATATGAACCTCGCGATCCGGCCGGCCGGCAAACCGCCGATGAAGATTCGGGTCGGGGTGGATCTCTTCATCGACCGGCGCGACGGAAATCCGGACCAGATCGCCGCGTTGATGGAAAAGTTCAACGTCGCGGGCACCAAACTCACGGTGATCAGCAATCGCGGTACGAAGGTGTGGCCGAACGGCAATCCCGACACGTACTGGAGCGATCACTGGCAATGCCGTTTCGAAGCCGACGGCGACGATCTGTTCACGGCGGAGCACGTGATCCAACTGCTCGCAGCAGCCGATCGCGTGGGTCTGGACGTGATCAAGACCGAGGGGCTCTTCACCTTCAACGGCGAGCGCGGGTACTCGCTGGCGCAAGGTCAGTAGCAAGCAAGTGTAAGCCATGGCATTGCGCTCCGATAACCGGAGTACAGTGCCGCCGCTTCGCAGCTTCGCCGTTATTCTCGCATTCGTCTGTGCGCTCGCTCCGCTCGCCGCGCAGGCGGGCGGTCCTGCGCCCGCCGACGAGTATTTCGGCCCGTTCAAAGAGAGCGTGCTGGAGATCCGCAATCGCTTGGT
This sequence comes from Candidatus Baltobacteraceae bacterium, assembly GCA_035502855.1. Lineage (NCBI taxonomy): Bacteria > Bacillati > Vulcanimicrobiota > Vulcanimicrobiia > Vulcanimicrobiales > Vulcanimicrobiaceae > Vulcanimicrobiaceae bacterium. The sequence continues at coordinate 534 of DATJTX010000032.1, read as the reverse complement.
CGCTTTCGAACGGGATACCAACCGCGACCTCGCGCGCAATCTGCGCGGCATCGATACCCTCGAAGTCACGATCGAGGATTGGTACCGGCACTATCCCGACGACCCGTGGATTCATGGGTTCGTCGACCGCCTGGTCCGAGTGTACCGGCGCGCGCACGCCGAGCGCGATCTGCGCTGCACGCGCGCACGGCGCATCGCAAGGTCGGCGCGCCGGTAGCGAGTAACCGGGCGGTATGAAGATCGCCCCTCTCTTCCTCCTCGCGCTGCCGCTGCTGGGCGCGGTCGCGCAGCGCCAGGTCGCGCCGCGCGAGACCTTCACCGCCGGCATCCTGCGGGTCGAACGGTTCGGCAATCCGGCGGGAGTACCGCTCGTCCTGATCCCGGCGCTCTTCTTTCGTTGTGACTGCCTTGCAACGCATCCTACGCTGCAACCGGCTCCGCACCGGTATCCGGGAGTCTTGAGAGCGCCAACTGCGCTCGCCGGCGGATCTCCAGCGCCGCGTTGACGTCCGCATGGGTCGAAAACCCGCAGCG